>JBILXL010000088.1:0-4476 GCA_044378505.1 Rhodoluna sp.
TTACTTCTCTTAAGGGATTTAGCTTCAGTCTGATTCCAAGCTGACGAATTGTTTGGCTTGGTTCAATAAATGTTCTTCCAACGTAGGCGTTCTTCACTAGACCGTGACCAAAAGGAATTCCTGATTCTTGGCTAAAGCCAATAGCAGCTGGCGTTCCTGAATCAGGAGTTGGAATAACGAGATCTGCTTCTACTGGGAATTCGCGGGCTAGGGCTTTGCCCATATCTACTCTGGCGTCGTAAACGTTTTTGCCATTGATGGCGGTATCTGGCCGTGCCAGATACACATACTCAAACACGCAACCGGCACGCTTTGGTTTTGCAAAGATCATCGAGCGTAGGCCGTTTTCATCGATCACGATTAGTTCGCCTGGTTCGACTTCGCGAACAAAGGAAGCACCAACGATATCTAGTGCTGCAGATTCTGAAGCGACAACCCAACCGCTATTTAGTCTTCCAAGAACAAGTGGTCTTACTCCCTGCGGGTCGCGCGCGGCGTACAAAGTTTGCTCATCCATGAACACCAAGGAAAATGCTCCTCGGACTTTTGGAAGAAGCTCCATTGCAGTTCCCTCAAGGGAGTTATCTGGGTTTCCTGCAAGCAGCGCTGTTAGCACAGCGGTATCTGTTGTGTTTCCGCCGGTGATTTCGTTTTCTGACTGATCTGGGTATTGGCTAATAAGCATTTCGAGTAGCTCTGCTGTGTTGGTTAGATTTCCGTTGTGTCCTAGTGCCACAGTTCCAGAAGCAGTTCTTCCAAGTGTTGGTTGAGCGTTTCTCCAACTGGAGCTTCCGGTAGTTGAGTAGCGAGTGTGTCCGATGGCGACGTGGCCACGTAAGGATTCCAAAGCAGACTCAGAAAAAACTTGTGAGACAAGACCCATGTCTTTGTAAACGGTTAGTTTTTTTCCGTTAGAAGTTGCAATGCCTGCAGATTCTTGTCCGCGGTGCTGAAGTGCATAGAGTCCGAAGTAAGTAAGCTTTGATACTTCTTCTCCTGGAGCCCAAACTCCAAATACGCCACACTGATCCTGCGGACCTTTTTCTCCTGGAAGAAGGTCGTGGTTTAGTCTGCCGTCGCCGCGAATCACTCTACGATTTTCGTGGCTTGCAGTTTTGCGCCACGGCCCTTCAGATAGACGTCAAACAAAAGTGCAGCGAGGATTCCGATTCCCCCACCGAAGATTCCACCGAAGGCAATAAGTAATCCTGCAAACTCCGCTGTTCCAAGACCTGCAACAAATGCAATTACTGCTCCAAGAAAAAATCCAGTTAGTGAAAAGGCAAGGTATTTGGGAGCACGCCGAATGCTTACCTCTTCCGAGGAAACAGTGGGTTTTTGGCTCATGGAATAAATATAGGGAACAATCCGGCAAGATCTGACCGACTGCCCGAGGCGGTTAGCTTGCCCGTTACTGCTAGCTCCTCGAAGGAGCTTTTTCCTAGGGCAAGATCTATCCAGCTGGTTGGATCCATCTCAACTACGTTGGCTGGGGTTCCTCTGGTGTGGGTAGGGCCTTCAATGCACTGCACCGCCCCAAGGGGCGGTACCCGAACCTCAACGGCGTTGCCAGGGTAAATGGTGCCAAGTTCTTCGAGCAAGAACCTAACTGCGGTTGCGACCAAAGCATCCGATGCGCTGCCAGAAAGATAAGCCGAGATGGCCTCGAGGCCATCTGGTTTTGCTATTTTTCGGCGCATCACAGCTACCAGACTACAAAGCCTGGCGCTTTACCAACTAACTAAGCTTGGGAAGATGAAGATTCTGGTTTTGGGTCAAGGCGCCAGAGAACACGCCATCGTCAAGTCCCTAATCAAGACCGGAACAAATCCTAGGGACATCATTGTTGCCCCAGGCAACAAGGGAATCTCAGCACAAGTTGAATGCCAAGTAGATCTTGACCCAACCGATCCTCTGGCTGTTTCCAAATTCGCTCTCGAAAACCAAATTGAACTTGCCATCATCGGTCCTGAAGCGCCTCTGGTTGCTGGAGTATCCGATGCCCTCCGTTCGCAAGGGATTGCAGTTTTTGGACCAAGCAAGCTAGCTGCTCAACTTGAGGGAAGTAAGTCATTTGCTAAAGAGGTAATGGCTGCAGCTGGAGTTCCAACCGCGATGGCAAGACAGTGCAAAACACTTGCAGAAGTTGAGCAAGCCATGGAAGATTTCGGTGCGCCATACGTGATCAAAGCCGATGGCTTAGCTGCCGGTAAAGGTGTCATCGTCACCGATGATTCTGCTGCAGCACTGGAGCACGCCAAAGCGTTTATTGACATGGGAATTTTGGTTGAGGAATTTCTATCCGGGCCAGAGGTTAGCCTGTTCTTTTTATCCGACGGTGTCTCAGTTATGCCACTGGCTCCCGCGCAAGATTTCAAGCGTGCCTTCGATAACGATGCTGGACCAAACACCGGTGGCATGGGTGCCTACAGCCCACTTGACTGGCTTGAAGATAACTTCGTGCAAAAAGTTGAAGACACAGTTGCACTGCCAACTATCCAAGAACTGGCCAGGCTAGGTGCTCCCTTTGTTGGGCTTTTGTATTGCGGACTGATTGTCACCGCGCGCGGCATCAGAGTAATTGAGTTCAATGCCCGCTTTGGTGATCCCGAGACACAAGTTGTTTTGGCAAGACTCATTACTTCGCTTGAGACACTGCTGTACAAAGCCTCCACCGGACATTTAGATTCCGCACCAGAAGCGCAATTCTCCAGCGAGATGGCAGTCACTGTTGTTCTAGCAAGTGAAGGGTACCCATCGACCCAAGCTCCAGTCAGGGAAGTCAAGGGAATCGAAAAAGCTGAGAAGGTAAACGGAGTAGAAGTTTGCTACGCCTCGAGTGTTGGTCGAGTGCTGTCGGTAGTTGCGGTTGGTAAGACATTCAAGAAAGCGCGCAAGCGCGCTTACAAAGCAATCGCAAGAATCAAACTTGATGGTTCGCACTACCGCAGCGATATCGCAGCAAAGGTAGCTGAGTAACTTGGGCAGCACAATTGCCGGTTGGAAACATGTCTATAGCGGCAAGGTAAGAGATCTCTACGAATCAGAAGATGCATCGCTTTCCGATTTGATTTTGATTGTTGCATCTGATCGCATCAGCGCATTCGATAACATTCTGGATCCGGCAATTCCTGGAAAAGGCGAGAACCTAACATCGGTGACAAACTTTTGGTTTGAAAAACTTGATGTTCCAAACCACCTAGCTACCGATGTCGCGGTGCCTAAAGAAGTAGCTGGCCGAGCAACGGTAGCCAAGAAATTATCGATGTATCCAATTGAGTGCGTGGTGCGCGGATACATCTCTGGTTCTGGATACAAAGAATATTTAGCAACCGGCGCAATTTGCGGTGTGAAGCTTGCCTCTGGATTACAAGATGGCGACAAGCTACCGCAACCTATTTTCACACCAGCTTTCAAAGCAGATCTTGGCTCGCACGATGAGAACATCACTTTCGAGAAAGTAGTTGAAATTGTTGGCGCGGATGTAGCGAACCAATTGCGAAAGCTTTCCCTTTCAGTTTTTGAATCGGCTAGCGTCATTGCCGAAAAGGCCGGATTGATTTTGGCAGATACCAAGTTTGAATTTGGTGCAGATCCTGCAACGGGGCAAATGGTTCTAGGCGATGAGGTACTAACGCCTGATTCCAGTAGGTACTGGGACAAGGCAGCCTACGAGGCCGGCAACCGAAATCAGAGCTTCGATAAACAGATCGTTCGAAATTGGCTCCTTGAAAACTGGGATCCAGAATCTGGTTCCAAGCCTCCAGTTCTATCCCCTGAGGTAGTTGAGCGAACATCTTCCAGGTATGCGGAGTTGCGCGAAAAGCTCATTGCTTCAAACCAGTAAACTTCAGGTATTCCCAAGTTGTTTTAGCCACCGTAGGGGGCCAAAAGTTGCCGAAAATCATCGTTCAGGTAATGCCTAAGCAGGACCTATTAGACCCTCAAGGTAAAGCTGTTGCTAGAGCCCTAGAGCGCTCAGGACACAAAGCCATCTCAGCTGTTCGTATCGGCAAGCGAATCGAACTTCACTACGCAACCACTCCAACTGATGCCCAGCTTCAAGAAGCTAAGAAGATTGCCGAGAGCTTCCTATCCAACGGCGTCATCGAAGACGTAGTCGAAGTTTCGATCGAGCAAGACTAATTTGATGAAGATCGGCGTCGTCACTTTTCCAGGATCCCTAGATGACCGCGACGCGGCCAGGGCTATCCGCCTTGCAGGCGGGGAGCCAGTATCCCTGTGGCATGCCGACAGCACGATCAAGAAGGTAGACGCTGTTGTTCTACCCGGTGGCTTTAGCTACGGCGATTACCTTCGCTGCGGAGCAATCGCTGCCCAAGCACCGGTTATGAAAACCATCATCAAAAAAGCTGGCGAGGGCCTTCCTGTTCTTGGCATTTGCAACGGCTTCCAGATCCTTGTTGAATCCCACCTTCTTCCAGGCGGCCTTATCCGAAACGAGAAGCAGCACTT
>JBILXL010000089.1:0-4417 GCA_044378505.1 Rhodoluna sp.
TCAAGAATCGATCCGGTGTTTTTGGTTTTGGCTAGTAGCTCTTTTGCAATTTCTAGATTCTCAGCAAGCGGCACGGCAGAGCCATCCCACATGTGTGAATTGAATAGCGCCTCTTGGCCGTTCTTTACTCGCTGTGCAGAAATTTCTAGTAGTGGACGCACAAATCCGTCCAGCTGGTGCTTTGCGCAGTGGTCAGTGTGGAGTGCAACGGTAATGCCATATCCTTTTGCAGCTTCGCGAACGAAAGCCGCCATCGCCTGGGCACCAATTGCCATCGACTTCACGCTGGCTCCTGACCAGTACTCGGCACCACCGGTGGACACCTGAAGAATGCCATCCGAGCCGGCCTGCTGAAGACCCTGTAGGGCTGCAATAGCTGTTGAAGAAGAAGACACGTTGATGGCGGGGTAAGCAAATTTTTGAGACTTGGCTCGGTCGAGCATTTCTAGGTAAGCATCTGGTGAGGCTACTGGCATCTCTAGTTCTCCTTGTAAATAGCTGGTTCTTTTAGCTTGGCTGAAAGATCAACATCTTCGGTTAGGAACACCTCAGGAAGATTGTCTATGTTGTCTAATCCGCTGGTTGGCTGGCTTACCTTCACTGCTCCCCATTGAACCGCAGTCATCGCACCCACCGGCACATTAAAGCTAACCCCAATATCTTCGTGTCCTTCAGGAAGTGGATTTTTTGTAATTGCCGCTAGGAAACCAGCCAATGTGGCATCGCCTGCCCCAACGGTGTTGATGACCTTAACCTGGGTAGTTCTTGTGCTCCAAGCTCGGTTCCTTGTCACGGCCAACATGCCATCCGATCCTAGGGACGCTAGTACGCACTCAACACCGTGAGCACAAAGTTCACGGGCTGCTTCAACAACATCACCGTTAGTTAGCAGAGAGCGCTTAACTGCAGACGCCAACTCTTCGGCATTTGGTTTCAAGATTGCGGCATCGCCTTGTCTAACCCAGTAGGCCAGAGGCTCACCGGAGGTATCGAGTGCAACGCGAACTCCAAGTTTTGCCATGCGGTCAAATATTGGGTGAAGGTCAACAAATTTTCCAGTTGATTGATCAATTGGCAAGGCACCTGCAACAACCAACCATTTGGCGTCATTATCCTTGACGGTCTGTTCGGTCAAATCAACTACTCGCAGCCACTCGTCGTGAGTAAGCGGCTTTGGCGCTTCGTTGATTTTTGTGGTGGGCCCACCGCGCTCGAGGATTGTGGTCGAAACTCGAATTGTTCCTTCGATCCACATCGGAATCAAAAAGTTCTTGGAACCAGTTCGCTCCAATATGCCCTTC
Organism: Rhodoluna sp.; assembly: GCA_044378505.1. Classification (GTDB taxonomy): domain Bacteria; phylum Actinomycetota; class Actinomycetes; order Actinomycetales; family Microbacteriaceae; genus Rhodoluna. The sequence goes on from JBILXL010000089.1 coordinate 1,302, forward strand.
TCAGCATTACCGATCGGGACTACCCCGGGAGCTTCAACGCCCGCCAAATGCAATGCGCGAGCTACGTTGATTCCCTTACCGGCTAGTTCTTCGCCAACTGAGTCTGCTCGGTTAACTTCACCGGGGTGAAGGTTAGTCACGAAATAGGTGCGGTCAAGAGTTGGGGCTGGGGTCAGAGTCACAATTGGTGACTTTGTAGTGATGCCAGACATGCAGGTTCCTTCGCGGATTATCAGTTGGTTCCGGAAATCAGATTTACCGGTGATTTTTCAGCTGCAAACGCCTTTGTGAGCACTTATAAAAAGTATAGCCAACGCCCCTAGGACCCCAATTAGAGCCTCTCAGGCTTTGAAAAACCTAGTCTTTTTCGGTGTCTTTTTGTAGTTCGCTCGCGGTGATGCTATCCGGAGCAGATTCCAACGGTGCCGGGGAAATAATCTCATCTGTGCCCAGCTGGTTTTCATCCAAGTCATTTAGCTTACGAGCGGTAACCAAGACCCTGGATTCAAGAGATGAGATAAAGACGTTGTAATCCTTGACGGTTGAAGTTATTGACCGCCCTAGTTTCTCGGCATGCTCGGCGATTTTCCCAATGCGTTCATAGAGTTCTTTTCCAAGCTTGATCATAGTTCGAACCGAACCTTCGTCAGCGTTTTGACGCCAGATGTAGTTAATAGTTTTTAGCACGGAAAACAAACTAACTGGTGAAGCAAGTGCGACATTCTTCTTAAACGCATACTCCAACAACGCTGGATCTGCATCTAAGGCTGCCGACAACAAGGATTCGGAAGGAACAAACGCAATTACAAAATCAGGTGATGCATTCAGTCCAGTCCAATACTCTTTTCCAGAAAGTGCATCGATATGAACTTTCATCGCTTTGACGTGCGCAGCAATAAGTTCAGCTCTTCTTCTAGCATCATCGCCTTCGGCCAGTTCCGAAATAGCCGAGGCTTCCTGGTAGGAATTGAAGGGGACCTTTGAATCAATCGCTAGGGATTTTCCACCAGGAAGATTGATGATCAAATCTGCTCGGCCAGAGCCGCTATCGGTGGAAAATGTTGCTTGTTCATTAAAGTCAGCATGTTTAATTAGCCCGGCAAGCTCAACTAGTTTTCTAAGCTGGGTTTCTCCCCATACTCCGCGAATTGAGTTAGAAGACAAAGCTTGAGATAGCGCCTGAGTGGTTTTTCTAAGCTGATCGTCTGAGGCGATGGCGTTTTTCAGCTGCTCCTGAATTGTGCCAAATTGTTCGGTGCGCTCTTTCTCAAGAGCCTTTACCGAGATTTGCATTTGCTCCAATCGGTCCTTCACGGGAGCTAGCTCCGCAATCAATCGGGATTCCTCACGCTCTCTTGTTTCGCGCTGCTTCCGATCTTCTTCTGCTCGAAGCAAGGCGGCATTGAGCCCAGTGACGGTAGCTTCCGCACTAGCTAACTGAATTGCCAAAGATGAATCTGAGCCCTTGGAGCGAAAACGAAGGGCAGCAACTAGTGCTCCAACAACGGCGCCAATAAGTAGGCCTAGAGATAGGTAAATGAGTTCCATGCTTAGAACTATGCCAGTAGCCAGCGACAAGATTGGACAAGGTCCCGGCTGGTTAGAGCTTCTTTAGCTTCAACTTGGTGGCTTCTAGCAGTTCCTCTAGATTTGTGGCCCCGTGGCGATCGGCGGCATGAATCACAATTCTCGAACAGGCATCGCTGTCAGCCAGGGCATTGTGATGATTAAACTCCTCGTGGCCGATGGCATAGGCGACCTGGTTGAGCCGATAACTATCTAGGTTGTAGGTCTTGCGCGAGATTGACACTGAGCAGCTGTAGCGAAGTTCCGGAAGCGGAGCTGAAATTGCCTCAGCCGCAGCGCGCATAACACCTATGTCAAAAGATGCGTTGTGGGCAATCAGGACATCTTCCCCAATGAACTGAAGCATCTGATCCAGCACTTCGGAAAATTGCGGAGCCGATTCGATCATCTTTGGGGTTATGCCATGCACAGTTATATTTCCCGCGCTAAACCAGTTATGTGCTGCAGGTGGCTGAAATAAGGACTCGAAGCTATCGACTATCTCGCCATTACGCACTCGAACCAGCCCAACAGCACACGGGCTGGCAGGGGAGCCATTGGCTGTTTCAAAGTCGATTGCCGTGAAATCCAGAGACATGCTTAACAGTCTGCCAGTAGCTATGCCACAGGTAGGCTTGTATCCCGTGGCTCTAACAATCGGAATCGTGGGACTACCAAATGTTGGTAAGTCGACCCTCTTTAATGCACTGACCAAGAACAACGTTCTGGCAGCGAACTATCCGTTCGCAACCATTGAGCCAAATGTTGGTGTGGTGAATCTTCCCGATGCTCGCCTAGACAAGCTCGCAGAGCTTTTTGGAAGCGAGAAGATCCTGGCCGCACCGGTGTCCTTCGTGGACATCGCCGGAATCGTAAAAGGTGCTTCTGTCGGTGAAGGCCTTGGAAACCAGTTCCTTGCAACAATTCGAGAAGCCGATGCCATTGCTCAGGTTGTACGTGGGTTCAGCGATTCTGATGTGGTTCACGTCGATGGCAAAGTCGAGCCTTCATCCGATATCGAAACAATCAACACCGAGTTGATTCTGGCTGACATGCAAACCCTTGAAAAAGCTAAGCCTCGCATCGAAAAGGAAGTCAAAGGCAAGAAAGCAGAGCCCGAAGCACTGGTAGCAATCGATGAGGCGCTCGCAATTCTAAATTCAGGTCAGCCGCTTTCCTCGAGCAAGATTGATCTGGAATCAATCAAAGAGCTAGGGCTTCTAACGGCAAAGCCAATCATTTATGTCTTCAACGTTGACGAGGGAATCTTGACAGATGCGGCCAAGAAAAAGGCCTTGGCCGATTTGGTTGCTCCCGCCGAAGCAGTGTTTCTAGACGCCAAGGTTGAATCTGAACTTATTGACCTCAGTAAAGAAGAGGCAGCCGAGTTGCTCTCTTCCCTCGGTCAAGACGAATCCGGTTTAGATCAGCTAGCCCGAATTGGGTTTAGAACTTTAGGTCTGCAGACATACCTAACTGCCGGACCAAAAGAAGCCAGAGCCTGGACGATCAAGCAAGGCTGGAGTGCTCCTCAAGCAGCTGGCGTTATC
>JBILXL010000090.1:0-4408 GCA_044378505.1 Rhodoluna sp.
TCATCCCCGAGCCACACCATCGACATCTTTGGGACCTGTTCTGCCTGCCAGAAAAAAGTTGCAAAGTAGCCAGAAACTAGCCTAGACTTGGGGCTTGTTGCGGATTTGTCCGCAAATCTATAGAGGCTTACAAGCAAACTATTTTGGATGTTTTTTAGCTTGTCTTGCCTAGAGGAGGAAAGATGGCAGCTTACTGTCAGGTGACTGAGACCAAGCCACAGTTTGGTCATGCCGTCTCGCACGCTCAGAACAAGACCAAGCGTCGCTTTAACCCAAACATCCAGAAGAAGACTTACTTCGTTCCTTCCCTGAAGCGTAACGTGACCCTGCAGCTATCAGCTCGCGGAATCAAGGTAATCGATGCCCGTGGCATCGAGTCCGTGATTGCCGAGATCTTGGCTCGTGGCGAGAAGATCTAAGGAGCGCTAAATGGCTAAAGAACGCGATATTCGCCCAATTATCAAGATGCGCTCGACCGCAGGCACCGGTTACACCTACGTGACCAAAAAGAACCGCCGCAACGACCCAGACCGCATCGCTTTGATGAAGTATGACCCAGTAGTGCGCAAGCACGTTGAATTCCGCGAGGAGCGCTAGAAATGGCCAAGAAAAGCAAGATTGCTCGTAACGAGCAGCGCAAGCTAGTAGTCGAGCGCTACGCCGAGAAGCGTCTAGCCCTGAAAAAGGCCCTAGTTGACCCGAATTCAACCGATGACCAGCGTGAAGCTGCTCGTTTGGGCCTTCAGAAGCTTCCTAAGAACGCCTCCCCGGTAAGACTAAGAAACCGCGACGCCATCGACGGCCGCTCACGCGGAGTTCTTGCCACCTTCGGCGGTTCCCGCATCAGATTCCGCGATATGGCTCACCGAGGCGAGTTGCCGGGCATTACCAAGTCAAGCTGGTAGTTTCAAGCCATAGCAACACGCCGTGACGATTTGTAGGGTCTTGGCCAATTGGCCCCCGATAGATTGAAGCGGACATAACGTCACTGATATCGTCCAGGAGGACCACATGAACAAGAGCGAACTAGTAGCTGCGATCGCAGAATCAACTGGCGAGTCACAGGCAGCTGTCAACCGTATCGTTGACGCAATGTTTGACACCATCGCAACCCAGGTAAGAAAAGGCACCAAGGTCACCATTCCAGGTTGGCTTTCAGTTGAGAAGGGCTACCGCGCAGCACGTGCCGGACGCAACCCTCAGACTGGTGCAACTATCCAGATTGCAGCCTCAAACACCGTAAAGGTATCTGCAGGTTCCAAGCTAAAGGCTTCAGTTAAGTAATTCTTACTTAGCAATAAAAGACGCTGGCCTAAGGGCCAGCGTCTTTTGCTTTATGTAAACAACAGGGAAGTTAGGCTAAAGCCATGACCAAGCGCCTAAAGGGAAATTTACTTGTCCTAGGACAGTTTGTTTTGTTGGGCTTGTTGATCTTCGTTCCATCGAGCGGGCTAAACACCGGGGTGTTTAGCTATTTTCTTTCTGCTCTTTCTTTAACCTCACTATTTCTAGGGTTTGTAATCCTTGCACTTTCAGCACTTGCATTAGGCAAGTCGCTAACCGCTCATCCAATGCCCAGTAAGAACGCGGTGTTAGTCACTGATGGTTTATACAAGTTCGTAAAGCACCCTATTTATTCAGGGCTTATCGTGGCCGCCTTCGGGCTCACAATCACTGGCGGCTTTTTCCCGCACGTTATCTTCTTTATAGCTCTTGTGCTTCTGCTGAATTACAAGGCCAGCTTCGAAGAGAAGCTATTGGCTAGTACTTATGAGGGATACGCGGAGTATTCGAAAAAAACCGGAAGGTTTATACCTAGGCTTAAGAGGTGAACCCCTTTCAAACCAGAGCGTATTCCGCAGGGCTAATAGCAACCCTTGGATTACTGCTATCTGTGTTGATCGGCCTAGTTATTGGCGGCGGGGCAGCAGCGCTTGAGTTTTCAGATCCGGGCCCAATCATTCGCTACGGAGTTCCGCTAGCTAAAGCTCTAATGAACCTGTCCATGGCAGTAAGCATTGGATCTCTGGTTTTTGCAGGCTTCGCGGCTAACGATAAATCCGCTGTTTTGCGCAAGCTTCTAAACCTTGCTTCGGCAGGTGCTGCCGTATGGGCGATAGCTGCATCCGTGCACTTTGTGTTGAGCTTTGTTGCTGTATCAGGCGCAGCGTTCTCGCTTGAGCAAACCTTTAGCCAAGGCCTCTGGGTATACGCCACCGAGATAGAGCTTGGTATCTCACTTGCGCTAAACCTTTTGGCCGCCTTTGCAATCAGCATTCTGGCGCTTTCTGTTTCTTCCCTTACCGCTACCGCCCTCACAGCAGCCCTAGGCCTTGGATCCTTGATTCCACTGGCCCTAATTGGCCACGCTGCCGGAACCGCTAATCATTCACTGGCCGTGAACTCACTTGGGTTACACCTAGTTGGCATAGTGACCTGGGTTGGCGGGTTGATTGCTTTGTTTGCAATCAAACAAGACGTGCTGAAAGAAGCCAGGCCCATGGTGGCAAGGTATTCATCCCTTGCTCTAGCGAGCTTTGTGATTGTTGGAATATCTGGCCTTGGGTCTTCTTACGTTCGCATCCCTGATGCGGCGGGGCTGTTTAGCGCCTACGGGCAGATGCTGTTTATCAAGGTTGTGTTGCTGGTAATTCTGGGCACATTCGGGGCCGTTTATCGCACCAGGATTCTGTCGAAGATTTCAGATAAGGGCAGCTTCTTCAAGCTGGCACTGCTTGAAATATTCATCATGGGTGCGGCAATTGGTATGGGAACCGCGCTCGCAAGAACTGCTCCCCCGGTAAATCAAGGCGAATTCATTGTTCCTACCCCCGCACAACTTCTAACTGGCGAACCACTCCCACCAGAGCTCACAATGGGGACCTTCTTTACGCAGTGGAAGCTAGATATTCTCTGGGCCCTTATTGCCCTTTGGGCAATCGGCGCGTACTTGGTTGCAGTAAGACGCCTCAAAGCTCGAGGAGATTCCTGGCCGATAGCCAGGACTATCTCTTGGGTTGCTGGAATGCTGCTACTTATCTTTGTCACCTCCGGTTCCTTGAACGTTTATCAGGAGTACCTATTTAGCGTCCACATGGTTGCCCATATGTTTTTGACCATGGCCATTCCAGTTCTTTTGGTTCCAGGAGCCCCGGTCACGCTTTTGACCCGTGCGGTTCTAAAGCGTGCAGATTCCTCAAGGGGAGTTCGGGAATGGGTGCTTTGGGCTGTTCACACCAAATACGCTGAGTTTGTTTCGCACCCGTTGGTAGCTGCCGCGAACTTCGCAGCTTCACTGGTGGTTTTCTACTTCACCCCACTGTTTGAGTGGGCAACGCGTGAGCACATCGGACATCAGTGGATGATTGTGCACTTTTTGATTACCGGCTACCTATTTGTTCAATCCCTGATCGGAATTGACCCAGGGCCATCAAGGCTTGGCTATCCGTTCCGGATAGTTACTCTTATTGGCGTGATGGCTTTCCACGCCTTCTTTGGTCTTGCATTGATGGGTGGAACAGGACTGCTACTTCCCGACTGGTTCGGCGCCATGGGTCGAACCTGGGGATTGCCGCCATTAGAAGATCAACAATCCGGTGGAGCAATCGCCTGGGGAATTGGCGAGATACCGACGATTATCTTGACCATCATTGTTTCTGTGCAGTGGTTTAGATCTGATAATCGAGATAGCAAAAGACTTGATCGAGCATCGGATCGCTCAAACAACCAAGACATCGACGATTACAACACGATGCTAGAGCGCATCAACAAGCAGAAGTAGCTCATGGAACCGATCAGGCTCTCAATAGAGCAGCAGAACCTCTTTGACTACATCGAGCAGTCTGAGAACAACATTTTCGTTACCGGTCGCGCTGGAACTGGAAAATCCACTCTGCTTAGCTATCTGGTTGAAAACACCCAAAAGAACGTAGCTGTTTGCGCGCCAACCGGAGTTGCCGCGTTGAATGTCGGCGGCGTCACTATTCATTCCCTGTTCGGCTTTCCCTTTGGAATTCTGGGCGAACACGATATTGCTCGGCACCTAAACCGCAGAACTAGAGAAGTCCTAGCAGCGCTAGATGTTTTAGTCATCGATGAAGTTTCAATGGTCAATGCAGACATGATGGACGCCATCTCAAAGTCAATGGGAATTGCAAGAGGAAGACGCAAGATTCCATTTGGCGGAGCACAACTTGTGATGTTTGGCGATCCTTATCAACTCTCCCCTGTTCCTGGGAACAACGAAGAGCGCGCATACATGGCAGAGAACTACCAGTCCCCTTGGTTTTTTGACGCTCACGTTTGGCGCGAAGATTCATTAGAGAGATTTGAACTTGGAGAAATCTTCCGTCAATCCGACGAAGAGTTCAAATCAATTCTGAATGCGATTCGTGTTGGAGAAGTTGAG
>JBILXL010000017.1:0-14764 GCA_044378505.1 Rhodoluna sp.
CTTGAAGCCAAAGCCTTTAGTGATTCGCGATGCTTCTGGATTATCAAATGAGAACAAAGTGCATTCGAAATTGCTAGCTGAACTAATGGTGAAAGTTGCCAAGGCAGAAAACGGACTTGGGGTTTTGACGGAGTGGATGCCAATCGCTGGAGAAACTGGAACTTTGAGATATAGATTCCAAGGTAAATCGGCCATTGCTAGAGGAAACGTAATTGCAAAAACCGGATACATTCCAGGTCTTTATGGCTTGAGTGGAATCGTAAATGCATCAGATGGCTCACGTCTTGCATTTGCTGTCTTTGCAAGAGCTGATAGTGAAAACGGTATTTCGGTCACCTACACGGCACAAGGCGCTATAGACCGCGTAGTGACAAGGTTCTATAGCTGTGGAGCGTCACTGACCCAATAGGTTTCGTGGCAGACTTAACACATGTCATCAACAAGGCTTGAGCATGATTTGCTCGGTGATTATCAAGTTCCCGTTAACGCTTACTGGGGTGTTCACACCGCAAGAGCAGTAGATAACTTCCCCATCTCAGGCGTACCCATCGGTCACTACCGATCGCTAATTAGAGCTTTGGCAATCGTCAAGCGGGCAGCCGCCCAAGCAAACTTTGAGCTCGGCGAATTATCCGCTGAAATCAACGATGCTATTTCCAAGGCATGCCAAGAAGTTGCCGATGGGAAATTCGACAGCGAATTTGTGGTGGACGCGATTCAGGGTGGTGCCGGTACATCAACCAACATGAACGCCAACGAAGTAATTGCCAACCGGGCAATCGAGATCTTGGGTGGAACAAAAGGTGACTACGACATAGTTCACCCGCTGAATGATGTGAATAAGTCACAGTCGACCAATGACGTTTATCCAACCGCTCTGAAACTCGCCCTAATTCTCGAGATCAATGAGCTACTAAAGGCAATGGCCCACCTCCAGGCCGCCTTCCAAGGCAAAGCCGATGAGTTTAAAGACGTCATCAAAATGGGTCGAACTCAAATGCAAGACGCCGTTCCGATGACACTTGGTCAGGAGTTTGCAACCTTCTCTCGAATGACCATGGAGGACATCCAAAGACTTCAGGAAACCGTTCCACTGCTTCGAGAGATCAATCTCGGTGGAACTGCAATAGGAACTGGACTCAACGCCCCGGTTGGCTATGCCCAGAAAGCATGCTTAATTCTTTCCAAGCTGTCAGGGTTTGACTTCATGGTTGCCGAGGACATGGTTGAGGCCACTCAAGACGCCGGAGTGTTTGTGATGGTCTCCGGTGTTCTCAAGCGAATCGCGGTCAAGCTTTCAAAGACTTCAAACGATCTTCGATTGCTTTCCAGTGGGCCAAGAGCTGGCCTTGATGAGATCAACTTACCTCCAAGGCAAGCCGGCTCTTCGATAATGCCCGGCAAGGTAAACCCGGTTATTCCTGAGGTTGTGAATCAAATTGCCTTTGCAGTAATTGGCAACGACGTGACTGTAACCATGGCCGCTGAAGCCGGACAGTTGCAGTTGAACGCCTTCGAGCCGATTATGTGCCGCGCACTAATGATGAGCATCACTCAACTTCGTCAGGGATGCTACGTGCTAGCGGATGCCTGCGTATCTGGCATCACTGCCAATGTTGAAAAACTTCGCTTGAGTGTTGAGCACTCCATCGGACTTGTGACAGTTATTTCGCCATTACTTGGCTATGAGAATGCCACCATTGTTGCGCAGAAGGCATTAGCCGACGGAACTAGTGTGCGTGAGGTTGTGTTGGAGCTAAAGCTTATGACTGCTGCTGAATTTGATGAGCTTCTAGGAAACATAGATGCCCTAGTTAGGCCTAGGACTTCCTAGCTCGTCTTCTAAGCATCAGGCCAATGGGCGCGAAGATAACTCCGAGTATCACCATGGCAAGCCCGATGTAAAAACCAACCATCGAATCACCCGAGCCTTGTTCTTGGATCGGAGCGGGAGCGATCAGTATTGGCGATTCAGTGTCCTGCGGCTGAGAAGCCTCAAGCTCCAGGGTAAAAGTTGACTCACCGCTGATTGGGTGCCCATCTGAAGAAACCACTTTCCAGCGCAGGTCGTAATCCCCAGCCTCGCTCAAATTGATTTGAGCAGTCAAAACCGAATCCATAACCACTATCTCGTGACTGACCCACTCATCAGAACCAACGGGCTTAGTTGAAACTTCTGCGTTGGTTTCGCCTTCAACTACAAGTAGGGGGTTGTTAAAGGTAAGTTTCGCCTCGAAGCTTCCCTCGGTGAGAACCACTTGCGAGGCGGGCTCTATATCAATCAATAGGTCATGGCCCTTTGCGGGAAACGCGAACATGACCGTTGCAAGCAAGGCTAGGGCGAGGGAGGATTTTAGGCGCATGCGCCAAGTCTAAGCTTTGGAATTACATGGTCTGTATGAGCTAGCAAACCAAGGCCCACAAATCCGGCATGATCAGGCAATCCTCAGGTTCGAAGGTAATATTGAACTACTGGGCTGTAAAGCTAAGCCCAATAGATCGAAAGTTGCACTCGATCAGGACTACGACAGTCCCAAGTCATGAACCATGATTAATCCATAGAAGCTATGGAACTTGTGGATCGGATTATGCAGCGAACCAGTATCGAGCATTCAGGAGATTAGCCAGTTGGCCAAGTTAGCAGATAAGTTTCCTTACCTTCGGGAAGTTCTCATCGGGTCCGGTTCAGGACTCTTGGTTCTAACACTCATCATCGGTGGCTTCGCAGTTTCAGGCGGTAGCTCAAACCTTGGCCCAACTCCAACCGAGTCTCCTACTGCTTCGGAATCGGCAAGTCCGTCCGCTTCTCCAACAGCAACCACTGCTCGCACCTGTTCAGTTGCAGAGCAAGCCTCGAACCCTCAGCTGGGCACACTGCAGGCTGTAGTTCTAAACGCCGAAACCGGTGAGGTGCTATACGACCGTGATTCAAATAAGCCAGCTGCCACAGCATCGGTAATGAAGACCCTTACCGCAGCAGCAGCGCTTATGACTGTTGGCCCAAACTACCGAGCCACCACCAAAGTGATGGCTGACCCGCAAGCAAAAAGCGTCATCTCGCTAGTTGGCGGGGGAGACGTCACACTTTCAAAGACTCCAGTTGGCTCGCAATCGATTTACAAAGACGCACCAAAACTTGCAACTCTAGCTACTCAAGTTAGGGTTTGGGCCGAGAAAAATGGCGTCACTCAAATTGATGAGATCATCCTTGACTCAACATTGTTTGCCGGATCAGCCTGGGAAAGCTCTTGGCTTCGCCAGGATCAAACAGATGGCTGGATCTCAGAAGTCACCGCTTTGCAAACGGACGGCGATCGCATCCGTCCCGCCCAGTTCACCTCAGCCCGAACAGGCAGGCCAGTTCTTAGTGCAGGAGAGGCATTCAAGAAAGAACTTGGCGATTTTGCCAAGACTGCCCTCCTGGTTGAAAGCGAAACCCCTGCCGGCTTTATTGAGATTGGTTCGGTGCAGTCTCAGCCGATGAGCCGCTGGATCACCTACATTCTTCAAAGATCCGAAAACATCCAGTCCGAGATGATGGCCAAGCTGGTCTCAGTCGATCTCGGCTTTGATGGCTCGTTCGAGTCATTTGACCCAGCCTTCAAGAGAGCACTTGGAACAACAGGTCTTGATTTCACGGGTGTAAGAATCAGGGACGCCTCTGGCTTGTCGCAATTGAACATGGTTAGCCCAAAGTTCATGGCGGAACTAATGAGGCTGGTGAATTCGGAGTTTGCTGACTTCGGTCAGATCAAGCGATCCCTTTCAATTGCGGGTGAGTCAGGAACTCTGGGCAGTCGTTTCAAGGGAGAGATCGCGGATGCCGCCGGAGACATCTTTGCTAAGAACGGTTACATCATCGGAGTCCACACCCTAAATGGAATCATCAACGCCAAAGATGGAACAGTTCTAACATTCGCCATCTACGCACTTGGTGATACCGGAAGCGACGTTAGAACTGCAATTGACACACTCGCTACAGCTTTCTACCGCTGCGGCGACGACCTATCAAACGAATAGGACTCAAAAAATGCCTCGGGCGCTACTGGTAATTGATGTTCAAAACGACTTTTGTGAAGGCGGCGCATTGGCCGTATCCGGTGGAGCTGCGGTAGCAAGCAAGATTTCTAAGTTTCTTGAAACTTCACGCTACGACTTGGTTATCGCTTCAAGAGATTGGCATAACCCAACTGGAAACAACTCAGGACATTTTGCTGATTCTGGATCGGAACCGAACTACACAACTACCTGGCCGGTGCATTGCGTTGCTGACACTGAGGGAGCTGCGTACCATTCAAATCTCAACACTGAACTAGTAGGCGAGCACATCTTTAAGGGCCAGGGTCAAAATGGGTACTCGATTTATGAGGGAATTACAAAAAGCGGCCAAACGTTTGATGAGCTATTGAACGCCCACCAAATTGACGAAGTTGATGTTGTTGGAATCGCTACCGATCATTGCGTTTTAGCCTCCGCACTCGATTCCAGAAATCACGGCCTAAAGGTGAGAGTGATTAGCTCTTTGACGGCTGGGGTTTCAGAAGTTACCACCGAAGCTGCAATTGATCGGATGATCGATAGCGGTGTAGAGGTAGTAGCGAGCCTTTAGGCCTCTGGATTCGAAGTCTTATAGGACTGCGGTCAAGAAAGCGCTTGCCTGAGCTGTGCTGCGATTGTTTCGGCAGGAATATCTGCGATGAAAGCTCCCATTGCAGACTCTGATCCCGCAAGGTACTTGAGCTTGTCAGCGGCCCTTCTTGGAGAGGTTATCTGAAGCTGGAGCCTTAGGTTCTTAGCACCTTCGGCAAGTGGTGCCTGGTGCCAAGCTGCGATGTACGGCGACGGAGTTTCGTAAACAGTCTCGAAAGCTCGAAGCAGACTCGAATACACGCTCGCGAGCTCAGCTCTTTCATCGGAGGAAAGCTCTGTGTGATTGGCGACCTGTCGCTTTGGCAAAAGATGAGCTTCCATCGGCCACCTGGCAGCAAATGGGACATAGGCCAAGAATGAATCGGTCTCAATCAGAACTCTTTCCGAGTTCTTTTCGAAGGCAAGAATCTCATCAAACAAATTTGGATTACGTGAAGCCATCTCCAATACCTTTTGAGTTCTTGGTGTGACGTAGGGGTAAGAGTAGATCTGACCGTGAGGGTGATGGAGTGTCACCCCAATTTCTTGTCCACGATTCTCAAAAGGGAAAACTTGCTTGACTCCAGGCAGACGCTGAAGTTCATAAGTTCTATCCGCTAGGGCCTCAAGAACAGTCAGTACTCGACTTACTGGCATCTGCCCGAGTGAGCCTTCGTGTTCCGGGCTAAATACAACAACTTCGCATCGTCCAACTGCAGGCCTTGTTTCACCCAGAGCAATCTTGCTACTAACCGAAAGATCTGAAACTGAAACGCCAACAGGCAAGTCACCGAATGCAGGGTTCTTGTTTTCAAAAACTGCTACATCGAAGTTGTCGGGAATCTCGCTTAAGTTATCTGCAGTTGTTGGGCAGAGAGGACATTGATTGCTTGGTGGCAAAAAGGCTCTGGTGTGACGGTGAGCTGCAACAGCAATCCATTCGCCGTTTAGTGGATCTTGTCTAAGCTCTGCAAGTTGTGGACGTTCGGCTGGGTCTCGAAGGTCGGGTTTTCTTGTGTTCGGATGCGAAGATCCGGCGTCATCGAAGTAGTGAATGTCGCGACCATCAAATAACTTGGCCGAAACTTTCTTGATTGAGCTCACTTGCCAAAGTTTACTAATAAGCCTGACGGGGCGCCGCAGGGCCTAGAAGGCGGTTGAAGGAAGGTCTTTCTCGTCCTCAACAATTGCTTTTACGATTCGATCAGCCACTTGGTCAGCGGTCATTCCCTGCGGGAATGCAGGCGCAACACCGCCAATTGCTCGGCCGGCAAGCCCGGTTTCGGTGTGACCTGGTCTGGCATCGATAACTCGAATGCCGTCTCTTCTTAGCTCGCGAGAAATTGCCTGATCAAATGCGTACAAAGCCGCCTTGCTGGCTGAGTAAGCAGCAAGTCCTGCCATGGGGGATTCGGCGACCACACCGGAGATGTTGACAATAAATGGATCATTGCCGGCAGCGGCAGAGAGTTTCAGTGCTGGAAGTAATCCTTGGATTAGATGAATTGGGCCTGTGGTATTTACAGCAAATAGTTTTGTCAGAACTTCTGCAGTCAAGTCAGTAAAGTTTCCAAATGCAACCACACCGGTGGCATTTACGATGCCATCGATTTTGGCTTCGGATTCAATTAGATAGTCAATCAGCACTCGAATTGATTCGGGGTTAGTTAGATCTACCAGCAGTCTTGGGTTTCCTGCTTGTGGCACTCGCTCGGCTGATTCTAGAGTCGAAGACGTTGTCATCACGGTCGCACCCTGGGCAGCAAGTTTGGTAGACAAGGTCGAGCCCAATACCCCTGAGGCACCTAGAACCAGAATGTTCTTTGACTTTAGATCTGACATGTATTTCTCCTTAAGTTCTACCACCCTAGCGAAGCTTCGGGCATTGTCCAAAAGCCAATAGGCTTTAGCGGTGTCCATAAGATTTATAGATCCTGCAACCGGTGCTGATGTGCGCTCAACCGAGTTTGCCCGTCGCACTTTGGCAGCCGCAGCCAAGGATAATCACGAGCTGTACCAAAACATCTCCGGAGCACCCGATTGGCGCAAGTGGTACATCCGTCTATTTGCCGAGCTAGCAATTGAAGAAGGTCGCTCCCCGTCTCAGCTAGCCAAGATGGCAACTGCTGGCTTGAACGAGTTTCGCTCCCACCTGCACACCAGCACCGGTGAGAAATTATCAGCGGCTGTTGCTGATGGCTTTGATTCAGATCTTGTTGAAACCGTTGTCATTAGGGGCACAGGAAACAAAAAGCCCATAGCCGTTGCCAGACATTCAGGTCCACTGGCAACTGTTGCTGCTGAGTGGGATTCCAATGGTTGGGCAGAGCCTGGGCTGATTGAGAGCTTTAGGTTTTTGGATCAGAACCCAAATCTTTCACTTGATGGCAACCTGCTTTTTGCCGTTGCTGGGGCTGCCGAATTTGCCCCAACCGAGCAGTGGCTTGCCTGGGGCGGCCAGGTCGCGGTAGTTGCCAGAAACAACCCAAAGACCTGGGAACGAATGATTGCTATGGCTCGAGCTTCCGCTGGAGAGATGCTGGTGCCGGTAGTTCGCCAAGACAAGAGTGTTCCGCTCGAGAATCTATCTGATCAAGAATTAGCCCAGGTGGCAGGACTGGATATGCTCGAGCACTACGCCGAAATTGCAAGTTGGATGAGCAAGCTTTCCAACAAGGCAACTTCGAAGTTCATCCTTGGGCTTTACGCTTACACGCCGAAAATAAACCACGTTCGAGTTCAGGCAGTTCAAGAAACACTTGCTGATTTAGCGATGAAGAATTTTGCTCAAGACAAACTTGTTCTTAGCTGGCTAGCAACCCCTACGGATTCAACAGCGGGACCGGCCTCGATCGGGCATGACCAGCAGGATCGTTTTTCTAAGCGAACTTCTGGAAGTGTGATCAGAGATAGTTTCCTTGGAATCATCAATGCAGCAAGAGCGGCCAAGCCAAAATACTTTGACTCCGAATCTGGTGAAAAGCTAATGTTGATTGATGCCTCAGTTCAGCAGCAGGGGCCAAGCTATTCTTTCTCGAAGCGAACTCAGCGCTGGCGTGCATACCTTGCTCACTACGCAGGTTTCCGAGTCTCGTATCAGGTCTCTCCACCCGCTAAGACAAATTCTGTTCTAAGACACAAGATTCTTCGCGCGAGCTACCAGGGGGCTCCATTGTTTGGAGTCAAACCTTTCGAGGTTGATGTTGCTAAATCAGCATCGGCTGCTTGCTTGGTTCGTGACGTGTTGGATCCAAATGCTTACTCAAACAAAGAAACCACGACAGAGCTGCAGTGCTTCTCGGCTATTCATGGAGGGCTCTGGCGAATTGCCTATCGCCCGAAAAGCGTTTGGATTGCAGCCACTTTGATTGGGCTGCCGGCTTTGCTAAAGCGCGGCTACTAAGCCTTTTTGCCAGAAAGCACCAAAAGCAACAGGGCCACCAATAAGTTGGCGGCCCTGTTGCTTGAGTGACAAACTCGGATTTTACTAATTCGCTGCAGCGAAAGCTGCCTCCAAATCCGCGATCAAGTCATCCACAGATTCAAGGCCAACAGAAAGACGAACAAGTCCAGGAGTCACACCGGTTGTTAGCTGCTGCTCAGGAGTTAGTTGAGAGTGAGTAGTTGATGCCGGGTGAATCACTAGTGATCGCACATCACCAATGTTGGCTACGTGACTGAACAGATTTAGTGAGTCTACGAACTTTGATCCAGAGCTTACGCCGCCCTTAATCTCGAACGAAACTATTGCACCAGCGCCCTTCGGAGCGTACTTCTTTGCCGCGTTGTGCCAAGGTGAGCTCTTGAGTCCCGCATAGTTCACAGATACAACCTGCTTGTGGTTCTCAAGGAAGTTCGCGATCTTTTCCGCGTTCTCCACGTGTCGCTCAATTCGCAGGCTCAGAGTCTCGATTCCTTGAATGAGCTGCCAAGCACTTGCTGGGGCGATTGCTGCACCAAGGTCGCGAAGTAACTGCACGCGTGCCTTGATGATGAATGCAATTGAATCCCCTAGGGCAGCGCTGTAGTTCACGCCGTGGTAAGAAGGGTCAGGTGTTGTAAGTCCTGGGAATTTATCAGACTTACTCCATTCAAACTTTCCTCCGTCAACAATCGCACCGGCCACAATGGTCCCGTGACCGCCTAGAAACTTGGTAGCAGAGTGCAGCACAATGTCTGCTCCGTGCTCGAGTGGACGAATTAGGTAAGGAGTTGCAACGGTGTTGTCCACCATAAGTGGGACGCCGTTCTTGTGTGCAACATCGGCCACGCCTTCAATATCCAAAATTGAAACCTTTGGGTTGCTTATGGTCTCGGCAAAGAAAGCCTTGGTGTTAGGCCTAACTGCCGCAGCCCACTCCTTCAGGTCATCCTGGTTCTCTACAAAAGTAGTTGTGATTCCAAGTTTTGGAAGTGTGTACTTAAAGAGGTTGTAAGTTCCGCCGTAAACATTTGATGACGAAACGATATGGTCGCCAGCTTGAGCAATATTCAAGATTGCAAAAGTTTCAGCAGCCTGACCAGAAGCTAGAAGTAAAGCTGCTGTGCCGCCTTCAAGTGCCGCAATGCGCTTCTCTGCTACATCCTGAGTCGGATTCATGATTCGGGTGTAGATATTGCCAAACTCAGCTAAACCAAAAAGCTTTGCCGCGTGCTCACTCGAATTAAACGTATATGCAGTTGTCTGGTAGATAGGTGTAGCTCGTGAGTTGGTGGTTGGATCTGGCTGTGCGCCTGCATGAATCTGTGCAGTCTCAAAGCCCCATTTTGCTGAGTCTGTGCTCATTTTTTGTCCTTTTTCTTTCGTAGGTGTTGCACTAACAATTGGAGAATTACCGGTTGAGTTGATTGAGTTGTAACCAAAATGAAATCGACTTTTGATTTTTACCTATTTGGTTGAGAGGCTTTTTGCGAGGCTTCACCCTCGCGGCTTAGTTCACCGTTGAAAAACACGTTAGAGACTAAGCGTCTAGAGCATTCGCTCCATAGACATCATTGACATACCCATAGCAAATCCAGCAGATTGCGAGATTCGCAGTTCTGACATGGCGGTTGCTCCTTGGGTTGAAAGGTATTAGAGAAAACCATAGTGGATTTGCATTTATGGTGCAACCAGGCACGAGTCTAACCTGCCCGCTGTTCTCGGGCCTTTGGCCCCCAAGGTTCGGGGGTTAGTATGGGCTGGAACCTAAACGGTGGAGCCCGTTTCCGAGAAAAAGAGTAAGGAGCATCATCGTGGCAAATGCGACAAAAGAGATTTGGTTTCTAACAGGATCCCAGAACCTATACGGTGAGCAGACCCTAAAAGAGGTAGCTGCGCAATCCGAGCAGGTCTCCTCAGAGCTAGCAAAGGGCATTAGCTCTTCGGTGAAGCTGGTCTGGAAGCCAGTACTAAAAACTCCTGATGCGATTCGTCGCACCATGCTCGATGCCACAGCCGATGACAACTGCATCGGTGTGATCACCTGGATGCACACCTTCTCTCCAGCCAAGATGTGGATTGCGGGTCTTGATGCTCTGGGTAAGCCACTTCTTCACCTGCACACCCAAGCCGGTCAGTCACTGCCATGGGGCACGATCGATATGGACTTTATGAACTTGAACCAAGCAGCTCACGGCGACCGTGAGTATGCACACATGGTTTCTCGAATGGCAATTGCGCGAAAGATTGTTGTTGGTCACCCAAGCGAGCAGTCAGTAAAGGACCGCGTTGATGCGTGGGTCTATGCGTGTATTGGTTGGAACAAGTCGCAGAACCTAAAGCTTGCTCGCTTCGGCGACAACATGAGATACGTATCTGTCACCGACGGCGACAAAGTTTCAGCTCAGATGCAGTTCGGAATGTCAATTGAGCAATTCGGTGTCACTACCCTGGTTGATGAAGTGGCGAAGGTTTCTGATGCGGACGCTGAGGCGCTAACAAAGAAGTACGAAGAGCTCTACGACGTATCGGCTGAACTAAAAGCCGGCGGCGCTCGCCATGAGTCTTTGGTTTATGGAGCAAAGATTGAAATTGCACTTCGAAAGATTCTGGAAACTGGAAACTTCGACGCGCTAACCAGCAACTTTGAAGACCTAGGAGATTTGCGTCAGCTACCTGGTCTTGCAATTCAGCGCTTGATGGCCGATGGCTACGGTTTTGGTGGCGAGGGTGACTGGAAGACCTCGGCCCTTTTGGCGATTATGAAGTCAATGACCAAAGCCGGTGGCGGTACTTCCTTTATGGAGGACTACACCTACCACTTCGGCCCTGGCACCCCAAAGGTGCTCGGAGCTCACATGCTCGAGGTATGCCCAACCATCACAAATTCAAAGCCAAAAATTGAAGTTCACCCTCTGGGCATCGGTGGCAAGGAAGATCCAGTTCGCATGGTCTTTACTGCAACTCCAGAAAGTGGTCGAGTTGTTTGCCTAGTTGATATGGGAGATCGATTCCGCATCATTTCAAACGAAATCGAAATTGTTGAGCCAACTGAAGATCTTCCAAAGCTTCCGGTTGCCAGAGCAGTTTGGGAACCAAAGCCATCGCTTGCTGAATCAGCCGAGGCTTGGATGCTAGCTGGCGGTAGCCACCACACAGTTCTTACTAACTCAGTTTCTACCGAGACCCTTGAGGACTTTGCCCGCATTGCAAAAACTGAGCTGGTTCAAATTGATCAGGACACTAACTTGTGCTCATTCCGCAAGGAGCTGGCATTTTCAAGCGCTTACCACCGCTTAGCTGAACCGCTTCGCTAAATCATTAGCCTGCTAGTTCACTGGCTCGGCCAAAGTTTGACTTTGGAAGCAAAGCTGAAGTGGTCCTTGCTCGGTCAAAGACCTGCCAAACCACGGCCGAATGTAATCGCACTTGTGGTTGCTTTTTTGCTGGGCTTTGAGACTTTGTTGCGGTCACCGATGGCTATCCGATGTATATGTGATTTTTGGCAATCGGTGCCAGTGTTTGGGCAATGGTGATGGGCATTCAAGCCAAGGCTTACGTTGCGTTCTTGTTTTTGCCAGTGTCATTGATCTGGTTGAACCCTCTGCTTGGCGGAGATTGGTTCAGCGTTGTTGGAACAACGTTGTTCTTATCTCACTCAGCTCTTGCGATGCTCTTCGCAGTTTCTGGATACACCTTCCAGGCCACTGAAAGGCCAAACGCATGACCGACAGCTGGGTTGGCTTTAGGCCATCTCCGAAGCGCGATGAGTGATGGGGACTCGAGCATTGATACCGGTTATCGAATTGGAATTCAGCTAAATATTGATCAGCCGTTAACAACAGCAATTTTTGCCGCCAATGATTACCTGGCCATGGGATTACTTCACGCTTTTCGGCTCCGTGGCATTTCGGTCCCAGAGCGCATCAGCTTGGTTGGCTTTGATGATCTTCCCGAGACCCCTTACTTCTCTCCGCCGCTAACCACCGTTCGTCAGGACTTTGAAACCCTGGGCACTCGCGCGATGACGCTGCTTTTGGCCAACATCGGCGGGAATCGTGTGCTTAGGCACGATCGCCTTATTCCCGATCTGATTGTTAGGGACTCAACGGCCCCTCCCTCGATCTATTAGCAAAGATTTTTAGGATTTCTGGCAGCTAGCTGTTATCACTAACATGATTTGTTAAGAGTAAGGAAAAAAAGCGATGAATAACCAGCAGTTTGTAATCGGTGTCGATTACGGGACCTTATCGGGAAGAGCCGTGGTGGTTCGAGTCTCCGACGGTGAAGAACTAGCGAGTGCCGCATTTGACTACCCGAATGCCGTCATGGATCAAAAGCTGAACTCCTCCGGTGAATTACTTCCTCCCGACTGGGCACTGCAGGATGCTGGAGACTATGTGGAGGTTTTGAAAAACGCTGTACCTGCTGCAGTGAAACTTGCCGGTATTGAACCATCCCAAGTAATAGGTATCGCAACAGATTTCACCGCCTGCACCATGGTTCCGGTAATCGAAGATGGCACACCGCTAAGTAGCCTTCCAGAATTCAAAAACAGACCTCACGCTTACGTCAAACTATGGAAGCACCACGCCGCTCAGCCGCAGGCTGATCGCATCAACGAAACCGCCAGAAAGATGAATGAGTACTGGCTTCCGCGCTACGGCGGACAGATTTCCTCCGAGTGGGAACTAGCTAAGGGCCTCCAGCTGCTCGAAGAAGATCCAGAAATCTATAACTTCATGTATCGCTTCGTGGAAGCTGCCGACTGGATCATTTGGCAGCTATCTGGAAACTACATCCGCAACGCCTGCACCGCCGGATACAAAGGTAACCTGCAAGACGGTAAGTATCCTTCAGAAGAATTCTTTGCTGCCCTAAACCCTGACTTTGCATCGTTTGCTAAAAAGATTGACCACGAAATCGGACAGCTGGGCGATAAGGCAGGAACACTTTCTGCCCAGGCTGCCGCCTGGACAGGCCTTCCTGAGGGCATCGCCGTTGCCGTGGGCAACGTAGATGCTCACGTGACAGCCCCTGCAGCCAAGGCCACCAAGCCTGGCCAGATGGTGGCCATTATGGGTACCTCCACCTGCCACGTCATGAACGGTGAGAAGTTGGCTGAAGTTCCAGGTATGTGTGGCGTGGTTGATGGCGGCATCGTTTCTGGCTACTTCGGCTATGAAGCTGGCCAGTCCGGCGTAGGAGACATCTTCGCCTGGTATGTCAATAACCAGGTTCCAGGCCACTACTTCGAAGAGGCCAAAAAGCTTGGCAAATCAATCCACGAGCACCTAACTGACCTATCGGCAAAGCAGAACGTCGGTGAGCATGGCTTAGTTGCCCTTGATTGGCACTCAGGAAACCGTTCGGTCTTGGTCGATCACGAACTATCCGGTGTTTTGATCGGAGCGACACTTACAACTAAAGCCGAGGATGGCTACCGTGCCCTAATGGAGTCAACTGCTTTTGGAACCAGAAAGATTGTTGAGACTTTCCGCGACTCAGGAATTCCAGTTACGGAGTTTATTGTTGCCGGAGGACTGCTGAAAAACACCTTCTTGATGCAGCTTTACTCGGACATCACAAGATTGCCTCTTAGTGTTATCAACTCTGAGCAGGGTCCAGCTCTTGGTTCAGCTATTCACGCTGCAGTTGCAGCTGGCGCTTACGCTTCCGTCTTGGAAGCATCGGACGCGATGGGTAGTGTGACACCAGCCCTTTACAAGCCAAACGAAGAACGCGCTAAGGCCTACGATCGTCTTTATAAAGAGTACGAAACCCTGCACGACTACTTTGGTCGTGGAGCCAATGACGTTATGAAGCGACTAAAGCAGTTGAGAAGAGAGGCATCACGTGTCAGCTAAATTTTTAGAGCAGCGCGCTTCGCTTTTGAATTTGCATCATGAGCTATTTGATGCTGGGTTAGTGGTCTGGTCAGGCGGTAACATTTCCCAGCGCGTCGAGGGTGGCTTCTTGATTAAGCCAAGCGGACTAATGTATCCGCAGCTGACAACTGAGTCCATGGTCTACTGCAATCTAGACGGCAAGGTTATTGATGGAGATTTTGCCCCATCAAGTGATACAGCAGCTCACGCCTACATCTACAAGAACATGCCTGAGGTTGGCGGTGTGGTTCACACCCACTCCAACTACGCCAGTGCTTTCGCAGCAGTGAATGAGCCAATTCCTTGCATCTTGACCGCCATCGCCGATGAGTTCGGGGGAGATATCCCAGTGGGGCCATTTGCCGACATCGGTGACGATTCGATCGGGCGGGGCATAGTTTCGACCCTTACAGGCCACCGCTCCAAAGCGGTCCTGATGGCCCAGCACGGGGTCTTTACTATCGGCAAGGACGCCAAATCGGCCCTAAAGGCTGCCGTGATGTGCGAGGACGTGGCTAAATCGGCTCATTTCGCTCTGGGGCTGGGAAGCCCGGAAAGGCTCCCTCAGGACGCCATAGACCGGTTATTCAATCGTTACCAAAACGTTTACGGACAGTAACCAAAAACGCTTACCTAAGCCCTAAAACGGTTTCGAGCTAGACGCTATCTCCTCAGTGTTTATCGGTGGAGCTGCTGTTCAAGGTGGTGTTGGAACAGTTACCGGTTCGATGCTTGGAGGAATGATCCAGGGAGTTCTTGCTAACGGTATGAACCTAAATTCTGTCGGAATCGACGTCCAGATGACAATCAAGGGTCTAGTGCTTCT
>JBILXL010000091.1:0-4368 GCA_044378505.1 Rhodoluna sp.
TGAACCGTAACTACGTTCGCTGCGATCTGATGACGGACGTGAACTTGGGCGCGATGAATCACCACGTGATGTTGATGGACGACCGGAGTAAGAGCTGCGATCAGATGAGTCACGTCCACTTGCGGTGCGACCGCCAGATGATGCGCCATCGCGATACGAACCGGATGGACGAGAAGAACCTGGACGGGAAGATGAAGATCCACCACGTGAGTTGGTGCTAGTGCCATCGCGTCGATCTGACGATCGACCCTGCGTGCTACGACCGGACGCACTTGAACCGCGAGAGCCACCTGATGATGGTCTGCCTGAAGAAGATCTAGGTGATGAAGAGCGCGAGCTACTACCGCCACGACCTGATGGACGTGAGTCTGAATTATTAGCTGGAGACATATCTGTTCCTGATTTCTTTAGTAGTAGCGCGCTATTTAGTTGTTTTGTGCAACATCTTGCTTGTTGCTGGTGTTACTTATGTGACTTCAGTATGACTTACTCAATACCAATTAACCAAATCGATCCTGAAAAACGTTGCAACACAAATAAAAAAGGGGCCACCCGAAGGTGACCCCTTTTTGAATAATTGTCCGGCGACGTCCTACTCTCCCACACCTTCACAAGTGCAGTACCATCGGCGCTGAAGGGCTTAGCTTCCGGGTTCGGAATGGAGCCGGGCGTTTCCCCTTCGCCATGGTCGCCGAAACTCTATTGATTTCGGTCGAACAATCAACTATTTAGTTGTAAACAAATAGACCCCTCTTGCGAGTGATTTATTTGTTGTAGTTCCCGACCGTAAATCGGGAACCGCACAGTGGACGCGATGCAAAAAGAAAAAATAATTCTGTTCTAAATAAATAGATAAGAGACAAGTCCTCGGCCTATTAGTACCGGTCAGCTGCATGCGTTGCCGCACTTCCACCTCCGGCCTATCAACCCAGTCATCTACTGGGGGCCTTACCTGATAAACAGTGAGAGTCCTCATCTTGAAGCAGGCTTCCCGCTTAGATGCTTTCAGCGGTTATCCCTTCCGAACGTAGCCAACCAGCCGTGCCCTTGGCAGGACAACTGGCACACCAGAGGTTCGTCCACCCCGGTCCTCTCGTACTAGGGGCAGCCCTTCTCAAGACTCTTACGCGCGCGGAAGATAGGGACCGAACTGTCTCACGACGTTCTAAACCCAGCTCGCGTGCCGCTTTAATGGGCGAACAGCCCAACCCTTGGGACCAACTCCAGCCCCAGGATGCGACGAGCCGACATCGAGGTGCCAAACCATGCCGTCGATATGGACTCTCGGGCAAGATCAGCCTGTTATCCCCGGGGTACCTTTTATCCGTTGAGCGACGCCGCTTCCACTTGCCGGCGCCGGATCACTAATTCCGACTTTCGTCCCTGCTCGATCCGTCGATCTCACAGTCAAGCTCCCTTGTGCATTTACACTCGACACCTGATTACCAACCAGGCTGAGGGAACCTTTGAGCGCCTCCGTTACATTTTAGGAGGCAACCGCCCCAGTTAAACTACCCATCAGGCACTGTCCCTGATCCGGATTACGGACCTAGGTTAGACATTCAACACGATCAGAGTGGTATTTCAAGATTGACTCCACCAAAACTGGCGTCTTGGCTTCAAAGTCTCCCACCTATCCTACACAAATCGAATCGAACACCAATACCAAACTATAGTAAAGGTCCCGGGGTCTTTCCGTCTTTCCGCGCGTAACGAGCATCTTTACTCGTAGTGCAATTTCGCCGAGTCCACGGTTGAGACAGCGCTGAAGTCGTTACGCCATTCGTGCAGGTCGGAACTTACCCGACAAGGAATTTCGCTACCTTAGGATGGTTATAGTTACCACCGCCGTTTACTGGGGCTTAAGTTCTCAGCTTCGCCTTGCGGCTAACCGGTCCCCTTAACCTTCCAGCACCGGGCAGGCGTCAGTCCATATACATCGTCTTGCGACTTCGCATGGACCTGTGTTTTTAGTAAACAGTCGCTTCAGCCTAGTCTCTGCGGCCGCAATCTGCTTCGAGAGTAAATCTCTACACAAACCGCGGCCCCCCTTCTCCCGAAGTTACGGGGGCATTTTGCCGAGTTCCTTAACCATGGTTATCTCGATCGCCTTAGTATTCTCTACCTGAACACCTGAGTCGGTTTGGGGTACGGGCCGCAACGACACTCGCTAGAGGCTTTTCTCGGCAGCATAGGATCATCCACTTCGCCATAATCGGCTCGGCGTCAGCTCTCAGGATATGTGAGTTGCGGATTTGCCTACAACTCTCCCTACAGCCTTACCCCGGGTCAACCATCGCCCGGGTTGGATTACCTTCCTGCGTCACCCCATTGCTTGCCTACTACCAGATTGGTTCAAGGACCTCCACGTCTCAACCCGAAGGTCTCCACGCTTTGGTGCTCTTAGCATTTCTAGATTCAGCATTGACGCGTCGTCGCGGGTACGGGAATATCAACCCGTTGTCCATCGATTACGCCTGTCGGCCTCACCTTAGGTCCCGACTTACCCAGGGCAGATTAGCTTGACCCTGGAACCCTTGTTCATTCGGCGGACGGGTTTCTCACCCGTCATTCGCTACTCATGCCTGCATTCTCACTCGTGTGGCGTCCACGGCTGGGTTACCCCGCCGCTTCGCTCGCCACACGACGCTCCCCTACCCATCCATACTCCTGAACCACGAAGGCTTGGATATTGTATGAATGACACGGCTTCGGCGGTGTGCTTGAGCCCCGCTACATTGTCGGCGCGGAATCACTTGACCAGTGAGCTATTACGCACTCTTTTAAGGGTGGCTGCTTCTAAGCCAACCTCCTGGTTGTCTGTGCGACTCCACATCCTTTCCCACTTAGCACACGCTTGGGGGCCTTAGCCGGTGTTCTGGGCTGTTTCCCTCTCGACTACGGAGCTTATCCCCCGCAGTCTCACTGCCTCGCTCTAACTTTCCGGCATTCGGAGTTTGGCTGATGTCGGTAAGCTGTTAAGCCCCCTAAACCATCCAGTAGCTCTACCTCCGGAAAGAAACACGAGACGCTGCACCTAAATGCATTTCGGGGAGAACCAGCTATCACGAAGTTTGATTGGCCTTTCACCCCTATCCACAGGTCATCCCCCCAGTTTTCAACCTAGGTGGGTTCGGTCCTCCACGCGGTCTTACCCGCGCTTCAACCTGCCCATGGATAGATCACTTCGCTTCGGGTCTAGAGAGTGCGACTCAGACGCCCTATTCGGACTCGCTTTCGCTACGGCTTCCCCACACGGGTTAACCTCGCCACATACCACTAACTCGCAGGCTCATTCTTCAAAAGGCACGCTGTCACCTATTACGGCTCCAACGGCTTGTATGCACATGGTTTCAGGTACTATTTCACTCCCCTCCCGGGGTACTTTTCACCTTTCCCTCACGGTACTAGTCCGCTATCGGTCATCAATGAATATTTAGGCTTAGCAGGTGGTCCTGCCAGATTCACACGGGATTTCTCGGGCCCCGTGCTACTTGGGATACCACTCAAGAGTCAAACAAATTTCGATTACGGGGCTATCACCCTGTGTCGCGGTCCTTTCCAGAACCTTCATCTATTTGATTGATTTTTTACTCTTTGAAGTAGTTTCAGCTACCTCGGAATGGTCCCACAACCCCATAACAGCAACGTCTGAAAACTATCACGCTGATATGGTTTGGCCTCTTCCGCTTTCTCTCGCCAATACTAACGGAATCATATGTTATTTTCTCTTCCTGTGGGTACTGAGATGTTTCACTTCCCCACGTTCCCTCCAGCTGCCCTATGTGTTCAGGCAGAAGTGACTGGACATTACTCCAGCCGGGTTTCCCCATTCGGAAATCCTCGAATCAAAGCTCTATTGGCAGCTCCTCGAGGCTTATCGCAGCCTTATACGTCCTTCATCGGTTATTGATGCCTAGGCATCCACCATGTGCACTAATTAACTTGGCACTTGCAGAAATTATTTTTATTACTAGATGCTCGCGTCCACTATGCAGTTCTCAAATTACGGGCAGAAACCAAAATCGTCTGGAGCTTTTTATCCACCGAGTAAACAGCGGATAACAGTTCTGCCAGGATTTCGGTCCTACAACCGATTCAAACCAAAGGATCTTTAACCTTAATGATTTGAAATGTCGGTCCGAAGCGCACTTTCGTGCCTTCAGGACCCAACAACGTGCCTAGAATTCTTTCTTCCATCAAACTTTTCCACGCGAATAAATTCGCAGTACTAGGTTTTTAAGTTTCTTGAATTCACAAGTCAATATTCCATCCATGAGCTACTCGTGAATCACGTATGGATTCAATCGAGGCTTGGACAACTACGAATTAACGCAGCTGCCAAATGCTCCTTAGAAAGGAGGTGAT
>JBILXL010000018.1:0-14588 GCA_044378505.1 Rhodoluna sp.
AACCTTATCCATGTTTCGATGAACGAAGGCCATGTATTCAAAGGCTGTGAAGACCCTGGGGTGTTTAGCAATTTTGAGAAAGTGTGCGTGCTGCCAAGTGAAAAACCTCAGCAGCACAATCTTCAGCGGCTTGCCGATTAGCTTGTTGGCCATCACATCTATGTTCGTATGAGAGGTGTAGACAAGAGGTAAGTTTCTGGACTTAGCAAGCTCGATTGCGAGGCTTGCTGCAGCAAAGTCTCCCTGTAGATGCACCAGGTCAAAATGCTCTGACTCATATTTGCCCTGACAGAACTTTGCAGCTTTTCTAAGTGACCAAACCACCGAATACTCCCGACCGATGGTCGGGTAGCTCGAGGGTATGACTTTGATATCTGGGTCCTGGACCATTCGCTTGGACTTAGGGGCAAAGATGGTGACCTTGACGCCATTGCGGTTCAGGTACTTCTTTTGAAGCATTACCGAGGTTTGGACTCCGCCCAGGGAATGCGGATGCTGATCCATGAATAGTGCGATATGCAAAAAGGGCCTTTTTCCTTTGGCGGCGAGTCGATAGCTAAACAAATCTACTCCTGATGCGACTTAGAATCAGGTTATGACAATCAAAGACTTAGAACTGACAATGCTCAATGGCGACAAGGCTAGCTTCGGCGATTTCGCTGACAAGGTTGTTTTAGTTGTAAACGTCGCATCCCGCTGCGGGCTTTCTCCCCAGTATGAAGCGCTAGAGGCCATGCACAAAAAGTATTCTGCCCGCGGCTTCACAGTTCTGGGCATGCCATCAAACCAGTTCCTTCAGGAACTGAGCAAATCTGAAAAGATTGCCGAGTATTGTTCAACTACTTGGGGTGTGACTTTCCCGATGACTGAAAAGGTAAAGGTCAACGGAAGAAACGCACACGACCTTTACAAAGAACTAACTAAAACCAAGGACGGCGTCGGACTTGCCGGCCCTGTTGCTTGGAACTTTGAAAAGTTTTTAGTTTTACCAAACGGAACTATTCACCGCTTCCGACCAACCGTAAAACCAGACTCACCAGAGATTATCGCGATAATCGAAGCAAATCTTCCTCGCTAAGCTATCCGAATGAGCGAAGCAAACATTCTCGTTGATCAAAAGAGTTATCTGCTTTATGGGCGGCTAAGTTAATGCAAAACACATACTTTGTTGACGGCGTTCGCACTCCCTTCGGGAAAGCTGGGGAAAAGGGTGTCTACTGGAACACTCGCGCAGATGACCTAATGGTCAAAGCGCTCGTCGGTCTACTAGATCGCCACCCAAATCTTCCCAAGAACGCAATTGACGATGTTGCTATTGCCGCCACCGTTCAAACCGGTGACCAGGGTCTAACCATCGGAAGGACCTCGGCTTTACTTGCTGGTCTTCCGCTATCAGTTCCCGGCTTTGCAATTGATCGGATGTGTGCAGGAGCCATGACCGCTGTGACATTAACCGGATCTGCGATTGGCGTTGGTTCCTACGACGTCGTTCTTGCCGGAGGTGTAGAGCACATGGGGCATCACCCAATGAGTGAATGGGCAGATCCAAACCCCAGACTCCTAGCTGAAAAACTGCTTGCACAAGAGGCTTTGAACATGGGCTGCACCGCTGAGAACATTCACGACCGCTTCCCCTCACTAACCAAGGAGCGCGCAGACGCCTTCGCCGTTAGAAGCCAGCAGCGCGCTGCCGCTGCCTATGAGAGAGGCTACATTCAGCAGGATCTAGTGCCGGTTTCTATAACCACACCAGAAGGTGTCCGGGTCGTTGATCGCGATGAACTCCTAAGACCTGATTCAACCGTTGAGGGATTAAAAGATCTAAAGACTCCCTTTCGAGCTAATGGCAGAGTTACTGCAGGAAACGCTTCCCCTTTGACCGATGGGGCAACCATTTCTCTAATTGCCGGCGATCAAGCAGTGAAACAGCATGGACTAACCCCAAGAATGCGGATGGTTGGCTTTGCCTTTGCTGGAGTTGAGCCAGAGATCATGGGCACTGGCCCAATCCCCGCGACGGAGAAAGCCTTGAAAAAAGCAGGACTTGCAATTTCTGATATTGGAATTTTCGAAATCAACGAGGCCTTCGCCGTTCAAGTCCTTTCATTCCTCGAGCACTTCAACATCGCAGATGACGATGCTCGGGTTAACGCCTGGGGCGGGGCCATAGCATTTGGTCACCCGCTGGCTTCTTCCGGTGTTCGCTTGATGAATCAACTTTCTCGCCAGTTCGAAATGCGCCCAGATGTTCGGTACGGAATTACTACGATGTGTATTGGTTTGGGCATGGGCGGAACTGTTATCTGGGAAAACGAGTTCTTCGACGGGAAAAAGAGCTGAGTCAATAAGTATTGATGGCCAATGGTTTATCAGGCTAACGAAAACTTGGTTCGGTAGCTTTGGATGGTTGGCCTCATGCCAATTCCACAAACCCCAACCAGTTTGTCGTTTCTGAAATATTCAAAAACACACTCGCCAGATATTTCACCCGCAACCATTTCGCTTCTGTCGGCGAGATATGTCATTCCAAAAGCAAGGATGTGCATGTCGTATTGGTCAGACCAAAACGAGGGTAGCGGAGCAAACGGCTCCGCTAGCATTTCTGCTATCGATTCGCCATTTAGGTACTTGCCTAGAACGAGTCCTGCTCTTTTACCAGTTTCGGTAGGCAGGTTCCAGTGCTCTACGCGACGAGGCACTTGATCAAAGAGTGGATTGACATAGCGTGCCACATCGCCAACTGCAAAAATGTTTTCAACTACTGCGCCATCAGAAGACATAGCCCGCAGTCCGCCATCAACCAACACACCATTAGAGATGTCAATTCCGCTGCCCTCAAGCCATTCGGTATTGGGCAAAGAACCAATTGCAACCACCACTAGATCTGCATCGTAGATAACTCCTGAATCAAGAATCACCCTTTCCACATGGCCATCACCTATCAAGCCAAACACCGAGGCACCTTTAACAAACTCGACACCCATAAGCTCGTGGCGACGCTTAACTTCTCTACCTAGGGTTTTACCGAGTGCTTCTTGCATTGGCTCATGAGTTCTTGAAACAACTTTCACCTGGCAGCCAGCTTTGACGGCCGTTGCTGCAACTTCACACCCAATAAACCCGGCGCCAAGAATCAATACCTTCACCCCGGGAAGAAGTTGCTTACGTAGGGCAACAGCGTCGTCAAAAGTTCTTAGAACGTGAATGCCTTCGATTCCATTGGCATCAACCGGCAGTGGCTTTGGTCGAAGGCCGGTTGCAATAACTAGTGCTTTGTAGGGGTGACTAGTACCAGATAAATCGGTAACTTTTTGTTCTTCGATATCTAATGAAGTGGCGGCAAGGCCAAGCACCCATTCGACATCAGATACTGATTCCTTAATCGGGAAGTAGATCTCGTCAATCTCGCCGGTTCCGCTCAGTAATTCTTTTGATAGGGGAGGTCTGTTGTATGGAAGGTAAGGCTCATTGCCGATTACTTTGATTGGGCCCGCGTAGCCAGCTTTGCGAAGGCCTTCAGCAGAGCGCAGCCCCGCTAGTGAGCCACCAACAATTACTACCGGAGCAGACAAAAGCTTAAGTTACTGCGCGATGCGAATAGCCTGCATCGGGCAAATGTCAACTGCTGCCTCGATGTTGTCCAGTTCGCTGTCGTCAACTTCGGCAACGTATTCCAACTTATCCTCGGCGTTCAGCTTGAAAACGGTTGGAGCTTCGAATACGCACTGTCCGTAGTGCTGACACTTGTTCATGTCGACTTCGACTTTGATCATTTACTTTTCCTCGATTCGTGACGGATAAAGGTCTTTGGATGGAGTTCTTATGCCGCGGAATTCCCAGTCGCCACCCATAGCGGTGGAAATAACTTCTTCGCTCTCAGTTGGCTGAGCTCCCACATCAGATCGAATGGGAGATGGACCGTGAACGATCTTGTTGCTCAAGCGACCAAGCCCCTCAACTTCAACCTCAACAACATCGCCTGGCTGCACTGGTCTTGAGTTTGCCGGTGTGCCGGTAAAGATCATATCCCCTGGAACTAGCGTGATGGTTCGTGCAAGATCGGCAACCAAATAGTTCATGTCCCATTCCATGTTCTTGGTGTTGTCTTCTTGTTTTAGCTCACCATTTACATAAGTGCGGATGTATTTGTTGCGGAAATCCCAATCGGTGACCATAGCGGGGCCAACAGGAGCCAAGGTGTCTGCGCCTTTTACGCGGAGCATGGAACCGGCATCGGTATCCCTAAAGTCATGAAGACCGTAATCGTTGCCAACCGAGTACCCAGCAATATATTGACCTGCTTCGTCAGGTGAAATGTTCTTGCAAGTTTTGCCGATGATGATCACAATTTCACCCTCGTAGTTAAGCCATTTACAGCGATCCGGGCGAACCACATGACCGTTGTGTGAATTCAGAGCTGTGATCGGCTTGTGAAAATAGGTCGGAGCATCTGGAAGCTTGGTCAGGAACTCGTCGCTTCGTGAATGGTAATTCAAGTGCACTGCAAGAATCTTGGTTGGTTCCGAGGGCGCCAAGTGAATCGCATCAGCAATCTTTACCCTGCGCCCATCAGGCGCCACCAACTCTTCGCCTTCGCGAACAACTTGAACCGCTGCTCCTTCGAGCAGAATTCTTCTAAATTCAGTCACGAGATAAAACCAGATCCTTAGGTCTAGGGAAGCCAGCTTCAGGCTCCGGGAAGTAAACGTGAACCTGTCCTGTGCCAATTGAGTTTTCGTACTCGGAGTACATAACGCCCTTTGCGGTGTTGTCTCCCTCACCGGTTGCACCAGCCATGGTCAACCAGTGGCTGAAGTTAGCTTCAGGCTTGAACTTCTTGAAATCATCCATAGTGTCCAGGATTCGGGCGTGGTCGCCTTGCTTCATCCACTCGATGCGCTCAAGATCGGCAAGTCGCGCACCCTCTGAATAGATGTGGCTTGGGTCGGAAGATTCGTGCTTTCTCAAATCACGCAACTTATAGAAGGTGTGTGAGAGGGCACCTGATGCAAGAAGCAATACTTTACGATCGGTGTCACGAATTGCTTCACCAAGAGCGCGACCTGCGCGCAAGAAGTCTTCAGCAGTTGCAGTTTGGCAAACAGAAATAGAAACCCACTTCTTGTCCAAGCCGCGACCTAGGTAGTGCCAAAGATTCACGGTGGCATAGAAGATTGGAAGATGCGGATCGCTAATTGGAGTAATCCAGGTTCCGTTCTTCTCATCGTATTTTGCAGCTGCCATGGCAAGTTCTGGATCACCCTTGAATGCGTAAGGAACCTGAGACATGCCTCGAGGTAACTCTTCGGAGGTGAATAGTCCAGAGCGTTCAGCCTGAGCGGTTATTACGAACTCGACTGTGGTTGCCCAGTGACTGTCGAGCACAACTACTGTGTCGTAGTCCAAAGTCTCCATGACGTCTTTGCGGAATTTCTTCAATCCCGGCACGAGGCTAATTTCCTTACCCTCATTCAGGTCGTATCGAACCTTTTCCGGCAACATGATTGTCGGCACGTGCGCAAGAATTGCAGCCCCAACTACTTTTCCCATTTTCTATTCCTTCCATCCATTTGGTGAAATAACTGTGTTCTTTACATCTGCGTAGAAATCAAATGACCAGGTTCCGCCCTCGCGACCGATACCAGATTTCTTAGATCCCCCAAAAGGCGCCTTGAGATCTCGAACGAAGAAGCAGTTGACCCATATTGTCCCTGCAACCACTTCTGAGGCAATCCGCTTGGCGTGTTCACGATTTCCTGAAACGATAACGGCTGCCAAACCAAACTCGGTGTTGTTGGCCATTTCAATCACTTGTTCATCGGTTGTGAAGGTCTGCATGGTCAAGACTGGGCCAAAGATTTCGGAGCTGACAATTTCAGAACCGACCGGAGGGTTGGCGATAAGTGTTGGTCTAAAGAACAGACCACCCAATTCACTGTTGGGCTCACCACCCATCACAACCTTCAGGCCTTGGTTCTTAGCGCGGTTCACGAATCCCTTGATGCGCTCAAAGTGCACAGGATGTATCTGAGGACCGATGTCGGTGCCTGGGTCTCTTGGGTCACCCTGCTTGAGCTTCGCAGCTCTTTCCTGGAACTTTATGGAAAACTCATCAGCAACTGATTCGTGAACCAGCAAACGAGTTCCAGAAAGACAAACCTGACCTGCGTTGTCATATTGTTCAATAGCTAATTCAGCGGCAAGATCAAGATCTGCATCCTGCAAAATAATTGTTGGAGATTTTCCACCCAGTTCAA
This sequence comes from Rhodoluna sp., assembly GCA_044378505.1. Taxonomy (GTDB): domain Bacteria; phylum Actinomycetota; class Actinomycetes; order Actinomycetales; family Microbacteriaceae; genus Rhodoluna. The sequence continues at coordinate 6,258 of JBILXL010000018.1, forward strand.
AAGAAACCGGAGTTAGGTTATCGGCGGCGGCGTGAGCAATCTTCTTCGCGGTCGGAACAGAGCCGGTAAATGAAATTCTGGCAATACCCGGATGGGAAACTAGTGCGTTGCCAACTTCAGCACCGAATCCTTGAACGACGTTGAATACACCTGCTGGAATTCCAGCTTTTACAGTTAGGTCAGCAAAGAACGAAGCCGAAAGTGGAGTCCACTCAGCAGGCTTTAGAACAACAGTGTCTCCGGCAGCAAGTGCAGGGCCTATTTTCCAGGTGGCAAGCATCAGCGGTGCATTCCAGGGGGTCACCAAAACCGCAACTCCGGAAGGATCCCAGGAAATGTTGTTGGTGTGGCCGCGAGTTTCCCATGTTTCGTGATGCAAGTCGTTGATGGCCCAATCGGCAAAAAAGCGTAAGTTGAGTGCAACTCTTGGCATAACCCCGCGAATGTGAGATCTAAGCAAAGAACCATTATCTAGAGTTTCTAGATTCGCAAGCTTCTCAATGTTTTCTTCGACGAGCTCCGCTAGTCGATGCAGCAATTCACCGCGCTTTTTAGGCCCCATCTTGGACCATTCCGGGAATGCTTTGCGAGCTGCTTCAACAGCTAGGTCAGCTTCACGCTGGCCACCCTTGGAAATTTTGGCGAGCAAAGCGCCATCGATAGGAGAAAAATTGTCAAAGGTTTCAGCTGAAGCAACTCTTTGGCCCCCGATGAAGTGGCGGGTATCTACGGTAAGGCCCGCTAGCGCAACGGTGTCAGTCACAATTGCCCCTTCGCAATTCGTTCGGATACTAACAATACAATAAGGCACCCGCGGGCCTTAGGCCAACAGGAATTTGTAACGATCTGAAAAAGAACCTAGTCCTGGGCCTCGGTAAAGGCGGTTATCTTCCTTAGCGCAACAGTCAATTCGCGCTTTTCAGCCTTACTAAACCCGCTCAAGACCTGTTGTTCGTGGGTGTTGAAATCAGGAAAGAGCTTCTTCATTAGGGTTCTGCCCTTCGGGGTTAGGGTCACGATTACTAACCGCTTATCGCCGGTACCAGGCTCCCTTTTCAGGTACCCCTTGCCCTCAAGGGTTTGTAGCACTCCGGTGAGGGTGGCCTTTGAAAAGCCCCCTTCTTCGGCGATAACCCTGGTCTCAATAGGCTCCCAGATCCAAGAAACCCACAGCACCACAAAGCCAGTCCAGGACAGCTCGTGCGGTCCAAGAACAGTTCTTTCTAGGTAGTTTCTGGTGGCGTTAGCTGCTCGGAAGATGTTGCTAATCGCGGCCATGGAGTCAAAGTCCAGAGTCATTCCAGAGAGCTTGTTTTCAACCTGTCTCTCGGTCTCATTGAGGGTATGAGCTCCAGACATCCAGTACTCCGATTCGTTTGTAAGGCACCTAACAATGACAATAGCCGAGCCCTAGGAACTATTCCCCCCTAACTTTCTAGATTTTTCTCTTAAAGGCCCGATGGAATGTGTAGATTATTAGCGTCCAAACAATCTTCAAAAAAGAGAGAGCTCAATGATGAGTTACAACTTTGCAGACTTAGATCTGTTCGAAAAGGGTGCGCCCTGGGAAGCGTTTGCCGAAGTTAGGGCCACCGGCAAACCACACTTTTCCGAAGAAGCAGCACCCAACCATGGGTTTTGGTCAATCATGGGTTATAGCGAGATCGTCAAGGTCCTTCGAGACTCAGAGACATTTACGTCAGAACGTTTCACAAATCTTGAAGAAGTTGACGCCGAACAAGAGCAGGCTCGTAGATCACTTCTTGAAACAGATGGACTACGTCACCGAGCACTCAGGCGAATGCTCCAAGGAGAATTCACTCCGCAGGCTGTGAGCAAATACGAAACGTTTTTGAGAGGGCTAACGGCCACCACATTGGATAACGCGTTTGCAAAAGGCGAATTCGATTTTGTAGAAGACGTCAGTGCAGATTTTCCTATTCGAGTATTGGCCAGGATCTTGGATGTTCCAGATGAGGACACCGGGCAGCTAATTGACTGGGGTAACCGCATGATCGGTAACACCGATCCCGAGCACGCCGATGTTCTGATGGAAGACCCGGAATCCGAGAAGTATCGCTTGGTGCCATTTAGATCCCCTGCAGCACTCGAAGTGTTTGAGTATGGCCAGGCACTAGCAGCCCAGCGTCGCGGAAAAGGAAAGAAAGATCTTGTCTCGGTATTGGCAGATGGTGTTCCATCAGATGGCATTCCACTATCGGAGCGAGACTTCAACACAAACTTCTTGCTTTTGGTTGTTGCCGGAAACGAAACTACTCGCCACACCATCTCACACACCATGAACAACTTGATCAACAACCCAGATCAGCTCGCCTTACTGCAGGAAGACCCATCACTTATTCCTTGGGCAGTCGAGGAGTTTTTGAGATTTGCTTCACCGGTTTATCACTTCAGAAGAACCACCACCAAAGACGTTGAAATAAACGGTGTGAAGATCAAGGAGGGCCAAAAAGTTTTGCCTTGGTTTGCCTCCGGAAACAGAGACCAGGATATGTTTGCCAACCCAAACAAAATGGACGTCACCAGAAATCCAAATGAACACATGACCTTTGGCCGCGGAGGACCACACATGTGTCTGGGAAACGCCCTAGCTCGAATTGAGATGCGAGTGATGTTTGAGGATTTGATTTCTAGAATTGACCGCGTCGAGCGAACCGGAAGCATCGATTACCTAAGGTCTAACTTTGTACACGGCATAAAAAGAATGCCGGTTAAGGTTCACCTCAGATAAGGTTGGCAACTTTCGATAGATAGTTGTCCACCAATTGAAACGTTCTTTGCTTGGCAGCTTCTTCTTCGGCGGCCGTTTGTCTCATCATGACTATCGGATCTTGACCGTCTTGCTGGACCTTCTTGTCCCCGCCCCAGTCGAGCCAACCTTTTAGTCCGGCCGAATCAAGTTCAGGATGGAATTGAACACCGAGGGACTTATTGATAACAAACGCTTGTGAGGAAACGGGATTGCGTGCGATTTCTTTGACGCCATCAGGCAATACCCACTGGTCGTAGTGAAATTGGAACCACGGGCCATTTGAAACTAGTTCTGGTTCTTCCGACCAAATGTAAGTCCAACCAATCTCTGCCTTCGGTGACCTGGTTACCGAACCACCAAGCGCTCTGGCAATTAGCTGACCACCGAAGCAAATACCAAGCACGGGTTTTCCAGATTCGACAGCATTTTTGATCCATGCCAATTCCGGCTGAAGCCAGTTCCCGATGCAGTCATCGTCCCAGGCGCCCCAAGGTGCCCCTAGGGGAATGATTAGGTCGTAGTTATCTATGTTTGGAAACTCAAAGGCCACATTGGGAGATTCAAACTTGTCCTCGGGCACTACTAGCTGGGTCTCAATTTCAAAGCCATGATGGGCCAGTCTTTGTCCAACTGGGCCTACGGGACTGACGTGATCATGCTGAATAAATAGCGCTTTCACAATCACACCCCCAGGAATAAGGTTTAGAAAAAAGGTTTCGAGTTGAAGCTAGATGGCTTTAGTATATCTCATTAGATACCAAACGATTCAACACCGCATTCATTGCCACAAAGGAGTAGCAAATGGGTAGCTCACTAGAGTCTCTTCAGAAAGAACTCAAGTCCAACAACATTGACGTTCTTAGAGTCATTTACTTGGACATTATTGGCGTTATCAGGTCCAAGGATATTTTGGTATCCCAGCTCGATCGCATCAGTCACGGAGGCCCTGCTTTCTGTCAAGGCATTTGGGTGACCACAACCGGTGGTGACGTGCTAGATGGAAACAACGTAGTCTCTGATGGACTTGAAGACTTTATATCTCAAGTTGTGCCTGAATCATGGCGCCCACTGCCTTGGGAGCCAGGAGTTGCTTATGCAGCCGCAGGTGCAAACAATCCAGATGGAACCAAGAACATGCTCTCGCCGAGAACGGTATTGGAATCTGTAGTTGCCAAATACAAGGAGCTTGGTCTTTACCCAGTTGTTGGACCAGAGCTAGAGTTTTACATCGCAGAGAAAGACGAGAACGGCAAATATCACAGAGCCATTGAGCGCACAGGACAGGCTTATACCTCGGGAGCTGTAGTTGACCCTAAAGGCACATTCTTGAATCTTCTTCGCATGGTTGATCAGATGAACATCGGCGTTTTTGCCGGTAACCATGAATTCAGCCCATCCCAGTATGAGATTAACTTCTGGCATGGACCAGCAGTAGATGCCGCGGACAGAACACTGATGTTCAAATCTGCAGTCAAAGAAGTTGTAGCAAGGGCCGGTCAGCACGCAACCTTCTGCGGTAAGCCATGGAGCGATGAGGGTGGAAGCGGATTCCACCTTCACTTCTCAGTAGAAGATGGCAAGGGCAAAAACCTAATGCACGATGGCGGCACTGGTCTTAGCGAAGTTGCACTTCAGATTATCGCCGGTATAACCAAGCACGCTGCTGCACTGACAGCAATTTGCAACCCAACAATCAACGCTTTCAAGAGACTCGGCCCCGACACACTCGCGCCTTACCGCGCGAACTGGGGATTTGATAACCGTTCAGCAATGGTTCGCATCCCGCCAGAGCACGGAGCCGGAACCAGGCTCGAAGTTCGAGTTGCTGATGGTGCTGCAAACCCATATTTGATGATCGCTGCAATTTTGGCCGCTGGTCTAGATGGAATCCAAAGCAAGCTAAAGCCATCAGATCCAGTTTCTGGCATGTCCTATGAAAATGAATCGGCACCTGTACTTCCGATGAGCTTGGAAGCTGCGTTAGATGCTTTAGAAGCCGACACCGTACTTCGTGATTTGCTAGCAGGGCCTATTGTTGATGTCTTCCAGATCTTGAAGCGCGATGAAGTAAAGCGCTACAAAGAAGCTGTTTCTGATCCGAACACTCGCGAGACTACTGACTGGGAAGTCAAGGAGTACATGTCTGATTTCTAAAGTAAAAAACTTTAGACAGTTGGATCAGAGAAGTCCGCAACCAAAGTTCCACCAGCAAAGGTGACCCCTAGTTCGCGGTAGTAACCACCGAGGACTTTTTCAACTGGAAGAATTGAACCCAATTCGTCCCACTGTGAATCTCCAAGAACAATTTCGGCGTCACCACTCCAGGTCACACCAATTTCGGCATCGCTGGAACCAAGTGAAACAAGTTGGTCTAGAGAGTTACCTTTACCAGGAGTAATCGAAGGCATCCAACGACTGTGGAGCATCTTGTGTCCGTTGACAAAACCATTGCTGTCAGAGGGCTGACGCAAAGTGACAATCGCACTGGCAAGTCTGTGATCGTAGGCCGAAACACTCGCACCTAGCTTCGCGCCAGGCTCGAGCTTTGGTGTTGCTTGACCGTTGTTGAAAACTCTTGTCACTGCAATGCTTCCAAGTTTCTTGGGGTAGCCCTGGAACCAACCTCTTGCAATTGCAAAGTCTTTGGTAACCCAAATAGCAACACAGCGTGAATACGTAACGTCTTTGTATTTGCAGCGAATGACAACGAAAGTTTCTAGGTACTGGGATCGAACTGGATCTAAAAGCTCGGCTTTAGAAGTGGAACAGGATTGCCAGTCGGCCCAAATGATTGCGACACCACCTGGCTGCTCATCTGCTAACTCCACGCCCTCTGGAAGCAGGGCAGCAATGTTTTTGGGGTCGGTTAGGTACTCGACAGTTAGAAGGGTGCCCGAGTAAAGCCAGGGCATCTCAGGGATGATTGCGCTTTTACCCGTTGGGGTTTTAGGGGCCAGAAATCCACGTAATTTGCTCATGGACAATAGGGTACAGAGTCATTTGGGTACAAACGAGGCATTTTTGAACATTTTTCTTCATGAAATATCCCCTCGGCGACTTGACCGGGAGGGCGATTAGGGCAAGATTAGTCATATCGTTTTGACACAAACGATTCTCCATTCAATGAAGAAGGGAGCCATATTCATGGCCAAAGAATCATCTACCTCACTACGCAAAGGCCGTCTTGGCGTAGCGGGAATCGTATTTTTCGTGGTGGCAGCTAGTGCCCCGCTGGTAGGAATGACCGGAGCTGTTCCGGTAGCCATGCTCCTAGGAAATGGAGCAGCCACCCCAGGTGCCTATCTGGCAGTTGGAATAACACTTCTGATTTTCTCAGTCGGTTATGCAGCTATGAGCCACAAGGTAACTAACGCCGGAGCATTCTTTGCCTACGTAGGAAAGGGCCTTGGCGTAAATGCCGGAGTCGGTTCTGCTTATGCATCGATTGTTGGATACGTAACTATCCAGCTGGCAATCTATGGATTCTTCGGATTGACTATGGGCTTGACCATGGCGCAGTTCGGTGTGGATCTAGCTTGGTGGGTCTGGGCACTTATTGCCTGGCTACTAGTCACCGGTCTTTCACTTCTAAGCGTTGACATCGGAGCAAAAATTCTTGGTGTTCTGCTTGCAGTTGAACTGCTTTCGCTAATGGTGACCGCTGTTGCAATTTTGATCAACGGTGGACCAGAGGGCGCTAACGTCGGAGCTTCGTTTGACCTAGGCCTGGTGTTTGCAGGTGGCTTTGCTGGAACTGCTGGAATTGCTTTGGCATTTGCATTCGCATCCTTCATCGGATTCGAAGCAACAGCAATCTATGGTGAAGAGTCCAAAAACCCTAAGCGCGATGTCCCTAGGGCTACCTACTGGGCAATTGGAATCATCAGCGGATTGTTCGCTGTGGTTTCATTCGCAATGGTTACCGGTATGGGTGCAGGCGCACTCATTGACCAGGTTGTCGAGCGCTCAAGTGGACTAGCTGATCCTTCAGCTGTTTTGTTCAGCTTGGCAGCTGAGTATGTCTCACCAGAAATCGTTGTGGTCATGGCACTGCTTGTTGTCACCAGCTTGTTCGCCGGACTATTGGCGTTCCAGAATGCTGCTGCAAGGTACTTCTTTGCTATGGGCCGCGGTGGCGTTATGCCTTCAATGTTGGGCAGAACCAACGCTGTTGGCGCCCCACAAAATGGAGCAATCCTAACCTCAGTAATTGCAGCTGCAGTGATCATTGCATTTGCGGCAGCTGGGTTGGATCCATTCTTGAACCTGTTTAGCTGGATGAGTGGTGTTGCAGTTATCGCTGTGGTGGCCGTTGAGATTCTGGTTTCCATTGCAGTAATCGCCTTCTTCCAGAAGAACAGTGGCGGTAACCTTTGGAACTCAAAGATCGCACCTGGATTATCCATCGTGCTTCTTATCGCAGGGCTCTACATGCTTATGGCCCGCTTCAACTTGCTAGCTGGAACTGCTGCCGATGGAGTCGACCCATCGCTACCAGAATCTGGTTGGGCATTGAGCGGACTTGGCTGGTTCCTAGTGCTGTCCCCATTCATTGCTTTCGTTATTGGCTTCGTGGTGTCCTCCACTAACAAGTCCAAGAACGCTGCACTGATCAAGGACTTCGCTTAGGAATAATCTGAAAACAATTAACTGGGGGCCAACTTAGTTTGGCCCCCAGTTAATTCCAGGAAGGATGATTGTGGACAAAGAATTTGACCTTGATGTCACATTTGAACAGCAAGCTGACGAGAAACTAATTGCTTCGCTGAGCCCTGAGAAAATGTCTAAACACATACAGGATCTTCCTGCCGACTTAATAGCGGCTGCAACCGGAATTCTTATCGAACAAAGAACCTACTCCGATGTCTCTCAGCAGCTTGGCATCAGACAACAAGAACTTGTCAGAGCCGTTCATCGCGCAAAGCTACTTATTAGCGAGTCCCAAAACTAAATTGACCAGGCAACACATTTGTCGAATTGGAATTCAAATCACCAATTGAAATATTTTCAGTTTCTAGCTCCAACCCCACCCTTACAGTCTGAGAGCCCAAAGTGAGCTACACACTTATCAACCCGGCAACCGAAGAGTCGATGGAAACCATCGAGCACCTCGACGCCAAGCAAACTGATGAAGCGATCGAAAAGGCAGTCAAGGCCCAAGAGAAGTGGGCAGCACTAGCTCCTGCCGATCGAGCAATGTTGCTTAGGCGATTTGCGGCAGCAGTTGATTCCGACATCGAAAACTTAGCTCAATTGGAAGTTAGAAATTCTGGGCACCCGATTGATCAGGCGCACTATGAAGCTAAGAATGTTCGAGATGTTTTGAATTACTACGCCGGAGCACCAGAGCGACTAATCGGCAAACAAATCCCGGTAGCGGGCGGAATTGCAGTGACCTTCCACGAACCAATCGGCGTGGTCGGGATGATCACCCCATGGAACTATCCAATGCCAATTGCAGGCTGGGGCTTAGCTCCTGCTCTTGCAGCTGGGAATGCAGTGGTTCTAAAGCCTGCCGAGTGGACACCACTAACCTCAATGCGCCTAGCCGAGCTTGG
>JBILXL010000019.1:0-14556 GCA_044378505.1 Rhodoluna sp.
AATTCGGTTAGCAATTTCTCCACTACCAACAAGTTTTATTGAGGTCTACGAGGGTTTCGAAAGAATCAGGGAATCAGTTATGAGAAAAGATTATGAGAAAATCCAAGACAGCGGAAACAGGGTCACGTAAATGAGTCAAGAACACGACAAGGCAGTCACCTACACCAGCTACCTAAAAGTTGATGAGCTACTTCAACTTCAGCAACCACTTTCTGATGGTCCAGAACACGACGAGCTATTGTTCATCACAATTCACCAGGTGTATGAGCTTTGGTTTAAACAAGTGCTCCACGAATGCGCAGCTCTTCAGGCCACATTAGAATCGGGCAACACCCACCGCTCACTTGCGCTACTTGGTCGAGTAAGAACCATCATGAAAACTTGTGTGGCTCAGCTAGACATTCTAGAAACCATGACGCCACTTCAGTTCAACTCTTTCCGCGGGCGACTTAGTTCCGCTTCAGGATTTCAATCAGCTCAGTTCCGCGAACTAGAAGCAGTTTTTGGAAGACGCGACCAAGCAGGTGCCGATGCTACCCCTGGAACAGGAATGGCAATGGCAGCTCACCTGGTTCCTGGTTCTGCTCCAAGACTTCGAGTCGAGGCCGCTATGACAAGGCCGAGCTTGTACGACTCTGCACTGAAATACTTTTCATCACGCGGCCACGCAATCCCCTCCGAAGTTTTAAACCGAGACGTCACCGTCGGCTACGAAGCAAATGAGAAGGTCCAGGATGCACTGCTGGATGCCCACCGAAACGACCCAGAATCCAACATGGTTGGAGAGGCCTTGGTTGATCTCGATGAAGGACTTCAGGAATGGCGCTACCGTCACGTGAAAATGGTGGAGCGAACCATTGGAGCAAAGACGGGATCTGGTGGCTCATCCGGTGTTGGATACCTTTCCAGCACCCTGTTTCGCCCGTTGTTTGCTGACCTTTGGGCTATTCGCTCTAGATTCTAGAACCGGCTCGATCAACCACGTTCTTTACCAGCATGGCACGAGTCATCGGACCAACCCCACCAGGATTCGGCGATAGCCAGCCAGCTACCTTAGCAACCGTTGGATCAACATCGCCGACAAGCGAAACTAAACCGTTTGCCTCAGATCTTGTAATTCCAACGTCCAAAACTACGGCTTGTGGTTTGATCCATTCTGGTTTGACAAAGTGTTTTACGCCAACTGCCGCTACCACCACGTCTGCTCGCTTAACAGCTTCAGGAATGTTTTTGCTTCCCGAATGAAGTAGCGTCACGGTTGCATCGATACTCTTTCGAGAAAGCAAAAGCCCTAAAGGTCTACCAACCGTTACACCGCGACCAATAACTGCAACTTCTTTGCCCGCCAAGTCATAGCCGTAGCGGCGAAGTAGTTCAACGATTCCCATTGGAGTGCATGGAAGTGGTGATGTGATTTCACCCGAAACATTTAAGACTAGTTTTCCTAGGTTGATTGGATGCAGCCCATCGGCGTCTTTGTCTGGATCTATAGCTTCTAGTACTTCGTTCGTGTTGATGCCTACCGGCAGCGGAAGTTGAACAATGTATCCGGTTACTTCCGGTGCATTATTTAGTTCAGATATGGCTTTGAAAATATCGGCCTTCGATGCACTCGCGGGCAAATCAATTCGAATTGATTGAACTCCGACTTCAGCGCAGTCGCGATGCTTGCCTGCAACATAAGAGTGCGACCCAGCATCATCGCCAACGAGTAATGTTCCAAGCCCTGGGTGAGATCCTGCCTGCTTCAGCTTTACAACTGCTTCAGTAAGTTCAAACTTGATGGTTTTGGCAGTTGCCCGACCATCAAGAATTATCGCGCTCAATCGTTACCAGTTCTCAAGACCCGAATAGAGCGGGAAATGATCGGTGAGCTTACGAACTCTGGCCTGCAAAGCTGGAACATCTGGGTTAGGTAGCAATGTTTGAGCAATGATTTCAGCAACCTCAGTGAATTCAGTGGCCCCAAAGCCTCTGGTTGCCAGTGCTGGCGTGCCAATCCGGACACCAGAGGTGACCATTGGCGGGCGAGGGTCATTTGGCACCGAGTTGCGGTTGACGGTGATGCCGACATCGTGGAGCAGATTCTCGGTGGTAATTCCATCAATTGGAGCGTTTCTTAGATCGACCAGAACTAGGTGAACGTCAGTTCCACCGGTCAGAATCGAAACCCCGTTGGCCTTGAGGTCTGCTGCCACTAGGCGATCGGCAATAATTCTTGCGCCTTCGATGGTGCGCGCCTGGCGCTCCTTGAATTCGTCGCCCATGGCAGCTTTGAAGGCAACTGCTTTAGCAGCGATGACATGCATAAGCGGTCCACCCTGCTGACCAGGGAAAACACCCATGTCAATTTTTTTGGCAATCTCAGCTTTGCAAAGAATGAGGCCTGATCTTGGACCAGCGAGAGTTTTGTGAACGGTTGTTGAAACAACGTCGGCGTATGGAACAGGTGAAGGATGAACACCGGCTGCAACCAATCCTGCGAAGTGAGCCATGTCGACCCAGAGCTTTGCACCAACCTCATCGGCGATTGATCTAAAGGCAGCAAAATCTAGGTGACGTGAGTAAGCAGACCAACCGGCAATCAAAACAGCCGGCTTGGTTTCAATTGCCCTGGCACGAACAATGTCCATGTCAATCAGGTTTGTGTCTGGGTTTAGCTCGTACGAGTGCGCGTCATACATCTGACCTGAGAAGTTCAATCGCATTCCGTGAGTTAGATGTCCACCGTGGGCAAGTTCAAGTCCAAGAATTCGATCGCCCGGTTTTGCTAGAGCCATCATCAGTGCGGCGTTTGCAGTTGCACCAGAGTGTGGCTGAACGTTTGCGTGCTCCGCACCGAATAATTCTTTGGCGCGATCGCGCGCTAGGTTCTCTGCGATATCTACCGCTTCACAACCGCCGTAGTAGCGCTTGCCAGGATATCCTTCTGCATACTTATTGGTTAGAACCGAACCCTGAGCTTCTAGTACTCCGCGTGAAACAAAGTTCTCGCTGGCGATCATCTCGAGGGTGTGGCGCTGACGGTCTAGTTCTTGGGCAAGAACAGCGGCAATTTCTGGGTCAGTTTCGCTAAGTGGCTTGCTAAAGCTGGAAGGTAGCTTGCTTTGGGTCATTCGGGGCTCCTATAGGTCTAGATAGCTGAGATTGGCCCAGGCGCTCGACCAATTGACTCTTCGCTCCCCGATGGAAACCCATCTTTTAGCGCCAGTTGCGATATTCAGAGCTTATCAGCCCTGAAAATCAGGCAATTTACAACACGTTCGCAAAAAGGCATTCGCTCGAGCGAACCTCTAGCTTAGAATTGGGAAACTGCCAAAATTACCAGAAGTGAGCTTTCCCAGCATGTCCGAACTACCACTAGCCGTCCTAATCGGGGCAGGAATGATCTTTTTGGGCACTGCTGTAGCGGTCTGGATTGTGGTCAGCATCGTCAGACAGAACCGCAAGGACCAATCCTTTCCCGATTAAGCTAGGGAGTCTTATGAAAAAGACTGACCTGACTCACTTTGTTCTGACTTTGGTCTGCGAAGACCGCCCAGGCATAGTCCACGCGATTTCCGGAGCGATAGTTCAGGCTCAGGGAAACATCACCGAATCCCACCAGTTCACCTCGGAAGACACCGGTCGCTTCTTCATGAGACTGCAGATCGAATCCCCTTCCAACCAGGCCGAGTTTGAAGCAAAAATTGCCCCAGTCACCAAAGAGTTTTCAATGACTTGGCAGTTAGACGTAGTTGGCCGAAAGATGAAGACGCTAGTTTTGGCATCGAGAGCTGCTCACTGCTTAAATGACATGCTTTTTCGCCAGCGTTCTGGTCAACTACCAATTGTCATTTCAAAAGTTTTGGCAAATCACGACAATCTATCCGAGTTGGCTGCTTTCTATGGGATTGCATTTGAGTCACACTCTGTCACCTCTGATGCCGAACGGAAATCCTTTGAGGACAACCTTCGGAAAGTGATTGCAACAGAAGGTATCGAGCTAATAGTTCTAGCTCGCTTCATGCAGATTCTAAGCCCTGAGTTTTGTAAGGAATTTTCTGGCAAGATCATTAACATCCACCATTCGTTTCTTCCAGGATTTAAAGGCGCCGACCCTTACGCTCAAGCTCATGCTCGCGGTGTAAAGCTCATCGGTGCCACCGCTCACTTCGTCACTAGCGATCTTGATGAAGGTCCAATCATCGAACAGAACGTTGTTCGAGTAGAACACGGCGATTCCAGGAACCACTTGGTTGCTATTGGCCAAGATATTGAGTCCAAGACTCTCAGCCAAGCGGTTCGGTGGTTCGCGGAACGCCGTGTCTTACTCGATGGTGCTAGAACCATCATTTTCAGCTAGTTATTGCCCCCGGCACTCCTCGCCTAGCCACAACCAACCCGGCAATTAGCGCAAATACTCCAAGCCCGATGAGTCCAGCAAATAGGCTGTTCGAGTTCCAGGGCGACTGCTTGTTTTGAAACGGAACCACAACACTTTGTGCGGCCTGAGACAAGTTGGATGGCTGCTGCAAAATCTCATCCTGCGCTATCGGTGTTGGCGTAGTCACTGATTCATCTGGAGCTGATCGGGTTTCCTCAAAACTGTTTGCTTGAGACTCACTCGGAGTCACCTCAGCAGCAATTGGTGCGACCAACTCTTCAACTGGCTCGGGAGCCAACACAGCTTCTATAGGTGCAGGCTCTTGGGTAGGAGTTTGGGGTGGTTCCGGTTGCGAAGTGACCTGCTGTTCAGGTTCTGAAGGAGCCGAGTTCACTGATTCAGGTTCGGGCACACTTGGAACCGTAGGTTCTGTGGTTGATGGCTCTTCGGTTGCCGGCGGAGTTGTTGGCTCCTCGACCGGTGGGGCTGTTGTTTCTTCCGCCGGTGGAGAAGATGACTCTTCAGCTGGTGGGGAAGTTGTTTCTTCCGTCGGTGGAGCAGGCGGACTTTCCACAAAAAGTTGGTAACTGAAAGTGATCTGTCCTGCTCCTGGCCTAACTCCTTGGGTGTGAACCACGTTGGTTACAAAAGATGGGTCGGTGTATGAAGATCCACCACCGCCGCCTCCGGCGTCGGTGCAGCATGAGTCAGCGTCTGCGCCACCACCGCCACCGCCGTAGTAACCGCCACCGCCACCGCCGCCGCCGTGCAGTGGACCATAGCCACCAGTACCTCCGACTCCCCAATCACCTGCGGTGCCAGAAGTGCCATCACCGTATGTTGCACCACCCACACCTCCGGCTGACTGGGTACCACCCAATCCTCCAGATCCCTGGCCGGTTTTACCGTTGGCACCAACCAAGCCTCCTCCTGCTCCGCCTCCTGAGCCAAGACCAGAGCCGCGACCGCCACCGCCTCCGGCAACAACAATCCTGGAGCTAAGCGAGTAACCGATTCTGATATCACTTGCTCCACCACCGGAGCCTTCCACTCCCGCAGAACCACCGGCAGTTCCACCGCCGTTGAAGCCGCCGGGTTCGGCAGCATTTGAGCCTCCCGCACCTCCGACTGTGATGTAGAGAATTTCAGGTACTTGGGTGAATTCGCCGGTGACGCGACCTCCTCCTCCACCGGATTTACCACCTTGCGCACCGAGGGCTTCGAAGCGAATGTTTGTGGCATTAGGGGGAAAGGTAAGAGATTCAATCTGACCGGTGTACCCGAAGGTAATGGTGCATTGATCATCGAAGCACTCTTCGACGATGCTTGCACTTGCTGGCATTGGAGCTAATACTCCAAACGTTAGTGCCAGAGCAGGAAGTAGCTTTACTGTTTTATTTGGTTGCCATTTTTTCATGGCGCAAATGTAAAACCCCTGACCATTTTCGGTCAGAGGTTATACACAGGGTGGATTACTTTAGGCGCGCTGTCAGATTTTCTGCTAGCGAAGCCATGAATTCTTCGGTGCTCTGGTAGGCCTGACCGCTACCAATAAGTGAGGACAAGTCCTTGGTCATTTTGCCCGACTCAACAGTCTTGATCACAACGTCCTCTAAGGTTTCAGCAAACTTGGCAACCTCTGGAGTTCCATCCAGCTTGGCGCGGTGCATCAGGGCACGAGTCCAGGCATAGATTGAAGCAATTGGGTTGGTCGAGGTCTTCTTGCCAGCCTGGTGCTCGCGGTAGTGACGGGTCACAGTTCCGTGAGCAGCTTCTGCCAAAGCGGTTTTGCCATCCGGGGTGGTTAGAACAGAGGTCATTAGTCCCAATGATCCAAAGCCCTGAGCTACAGTGTCTGACTGAACGTCGCCGTCATAGTTCTTACAGGCCCAAACGTAGCCACCTTCCCACTTCAAGGAAGCGGCAACCATGTCATCGATAAGGCGGTGTTCGTAAGTGATTCCAGCTGCCTTGAATCGGTCAGCGTACTCAGCGTCGAATACTTCTTGGAAGGCATCCTTGAATGCGCCGTCGTAGGCCTTCAAGATGGTGTTCTTGGTTGATAGGTAGACCGGGTAATTCCTAGCAAGTCCGTAGTTGAACGATGCTCTTGCAAAATCGCGGATGGAATCCATGTAGTTGTACATGCCCATCGCTACTCCACCGGCTGCCGGGTAATCAGCGATAGTCCAAGTCTGTGGCTCACCGGTTTCTGGGGTGTAGGTCATGGTGACGGTTCCCTTGCCAGGGATCTTTATGTCGGTTGCCTTGTACTGGTCTCCGTGAGCATGTCGGCCGATAACTATCGGCTTGGTCCAGCCCGGAACTAGGCGAGGAACGTTGGAAATAATAATTGGCTCGCGGAAAACTACTCCGTCAAGAATGTTTCGGATAGTTCCGTTCGGGGATTTCCACATCTTCTTTAGACCAAACTCAGTGACCCTGGCCTCATCAGGAGTAATGGTTGCGCACTTAACTCCAACTCCGTGGGCCTTGATGGCGTGAGCTGCATCAACTGTTACCTGGTCGTCAGTTGCGTCTCGGTTTTGAACTGAGAGATCGTAGTACTCAAGATTGACATCTAGGAAAGGCAAAATCAAAGAGTCCTTGATGTTCTGCCAGATAATGCGAGTCATTTCATCGCCGTCAAGTTCTACAACTTTGCCAACAACCTTGATTTTTTCCATGCCCAAACTTTCAATTGTTATTCGATAAACCTTGTCTAGACTACCGAGTTTTCCTAGGCTTGGCCTCTAGGCTGAATTACGTGAAGAGAATAGGTCTTGTATCCAAAGCTTTAGTGCTGTTGATGGCTCTTTCCGGCTGTTCCTCAAGTGAATCGAAGTCCGATGTTGGCATTCAGCTGTTTATGTTCAATTGGAACTCTGTCGCTACTGAGTGCGAGGAATCTCTAGGGCCAGCGGGTGTCTCATGGGCCCTTGTCTCTCCGCCCCAGGAACACATAAACCAAGGCCAGTGGTGGGTTCACTACCAACCCGTTAGCTACCGCATCGAATCGAGACTCGGCAACCGAGAGCAATTCAAAGACATGGTCTCACGCTGTAACCGAGTTGGTGTGGACATCATTGCAGATGCTGTAATCAACCACATGTCGGGCTCTAGCTATGGAACCGGATGGGCTGGTTCGGAATATGAAAAGTTTGACTACCCCGAAATTTACACTGCCGAAAACTTTCACAACTGTGGGCTTAGTGAGAACAACCAGATAGTAAATTACGCAGATCGCGCTCAGGTCCAAACTTGCGAGCTTGTTGGTCTATCCGACCTGGACACCGGTTCCAAGGTTGTTCAGGAACGCATCGTTGCCTACCTGAAGGACCTTGTTTCTCTTGGGGTCGCAGGTTTTCGAATAGATGCGGCAAAACACATAGCCGCTAAGGACCTAGAAGAAATCTTTGCCGCTCTCCCGGCGGGAACCCGAATCATGCATGAAGTTATACGTGGAGGCGGGGAAGATGTCCAACCTGAGGAATACCTGCCAACAGGTGAGCTTTGGGAGTTTTCGTTTTCGAGACTTATCACGAGCTTTGATATTGAATCGGTACCGAATTTGGAAGAGTCTTTTGAACTCGGCTACTTCATCGAAAGCGAAAAGGCAATTTCGTTTGTGACAAATCACGACACTGAACGAAATGGCAACGCCCTAACTCCGACGTCAGATCCGGTGACTTTCCAGCTCGCTTCAATTTTCATGCTAGCCAGCGACTATGGAACACCAATGTTGTATTCGGGCTACTCGTTCAGTGATTACGACCAGGCGCCTCCGTTAGGAGTAAATGGAGAGGTACTTGATTCCACTTGCGGAACTGGCTGGAACTGCCAACAAAGAGATGAATCGATTACTCAGATGATTGATTGGCGCACCAAGACAATGAACTTACCAACCACAAACTTCATGCACAAAGAAAGCTACAGCTCTTGGAGCAAAGGCAAACTTGGTTTCTTTGCGATAAACGCTGCCAAAAAGGAATTGAGTATGTCATTTCAGACCTCTCTACCTCAAGGCACATACTGCAATGTCTTGTTATTGAGTGGGGATGAAACAACCTGTCCAGGCAGTGAAATTCAGGTTGAACAAGACGGTTTGGTTCAACTAAAACTTCTTCCACAAAGTGCCGTAGCGCTGATTGGAAACTAGACCAAGGATTCTCGCCAAGCTTTGTGCATCTTGGAGAATTTGCCAGAGCCCGAGATCAGGTTCTTTGGAGTGTCGTCCTCAATGATCTTGCCGTGCTCCATAACCAAAACCCGATCAGCTATTGAGACAGTAGATAGTCGGTGGGCAATGATTATTGCTGTTCTATTGGCCAGTAGGGTCTTGAGTCCATACTGAACCAGCCGCTCAGATGGCACATCCAGTGAGCTAGTTGCCTCATCCAAAATCAACACAGCTGGGTCTGCGATAAAAGCCCTAGCAAATGAAATCAACTGACGCTGACCAGAGCTAACCCGGCCACCGCGCTTATTGACATCCGTGGAGTAGCCATCTGGCAAGCTCATGATGAAATCATGTGCGCCAACAGCTTTCGCCGCTTGCTCAATCTCATCTGGAGTGGCAGTTGGCTTACCTAGGGCGATGTTGTCTGCAACCGAGCCTGAAAACAGGTAAGCCTCTTGGGTCACCATCACAATTGCTCGGCGCAGATCTTTGCTGCTGATGTTCTTTAGATCCAACGAGTCAAGAGTGATATTGCCGGAGGTTGGATCATAAAAACGTGAAACCAACTTGGCAATTGTTGATTTACCGGCACCGGTAGTTCCAACCAAGGCAATGGTTTGTCCGGCTGGAATTTCGAGATTCAGCTTTGGAATGACCTCAATGCCATTTGAGTAGTGGAAAGACACCGCTTCGAATTTGACTTGACCTTTGGAGTTTTCTAGGGGCTTTACTCCAACAGCTTCTGGAACCGAAGGCTGTTCTTCTAAAACACCAGAGATTTTCTCAAGTGCTGAAGTTGCAGACTGGTAAGAGTTATAGAACATCGCAAGATCTTCCATCGGGTCGTAGAACCTTCTGGCATACAAGATCGCAGCGGTCATTACTCCAATTCCAAGGGAGCCTTCCAGAACTCTGATTCCGCCAGTGAGCAAAATTGCGGCAACGGTAATGTTTCCAATCACGATAAGACCCGGGTCATAGATTCCAAACAGCTGGATTACTCGAGCGTTGATGTGTCGGTAATCCTCAACCAGTACACCGTAGGTTGATTCATTGCGCTTTTCCTTTCGGAAAGCCTTCACCGCACGGATACCAGTCATGGTCTCAACGAAGTGAACAATCAACTTGGCTGATGAAACCCTGGACTCGCGGAACATAAGTCGTGAGTTCACCTGGAACCAGCGCGTGATCAAGATAAGCGGTATCCAGCTCACCATAAGGATCCAAAAACTGACTGGGTCCAGCAGCACCAGTGCTGTGGCAGTGAAGAGCATGAACAATAGCCCCGCGATCATTTCGTTGCCACCGGTATCGAGCAGTTCCTTGATGGCATCTAGATCGCTGGTTTGGCGGGAAATTACGCGGCCAGAAGTGTACTTCTCGTGAAACTCCAGGGAGAGTTTCTGGGTGTGGATGAAGATTCGCTGCCGAAGATCAAGCAACACATCCTGGTTTAACTTGGCTGCAAAGCGCAGGAACCAGCTGATTAGCGATGCTGTGGCCACAGCTGCAAACAAGTAGCCACCAACCACCAAAAACAGTGGTGTGGTGTCAGATTTTAGAGCAGCCGGTAAAGCCCAGTCGATGGCAAGTGCAATTAACGCAGGTCCTGCAACTCGCAGCGCTTGAGATAAGACAACAATCAATAGACTAAACAGCAATCTTCCGCGCACCGGATAAATCAGCGACAACAAAAGCTTCCGCGAACGAAGCTTGACTGCTTTTGATTCTTCCTTGTTTAGCTCAATCTTGTCTTCGCCGGAAACTCCCTGCATGCTCATCGCTCCACCTCGATTTGATTACCCGAGGCATCAAGAGATGAAATTACGTATCTGTAGTGTTCGTTGTTGGCTAGAAGATCTGAATGCTTTCCAATCGCAACCACTTTGCCATCTTGCATCAGAGCCACCTTGTCAGCTAACTGAACTGTTGATGGGCGGTGCGCAACAATCAAGGCTGTGGTGTTTTTGAGAACATTCCTCAGTGCTTCCTCGACCAAAGCCTCAGTTGCGACATCTAGTGCAGAAAGCGGATCATCCAAAACCAGAATTGCAGGTTTTGCTGCAACAGCCCGAGCAAGGGCCAAACGTTGGCGCTGACCGCCGGAGAGCGAGAGACCCTCCTCGCCAATTTTGGTTTCTAGTCCTTCCGGAAGATCGTAAACAAATTGGGCTTGAGCGACCGTAATTGCTTCTCTGAGTTCATCTTCGGTTGATTGTTCCCTACCGAGCAAGATGTTGTCTCGAACTGACGCAGAGAACAACGTAGCGTCTTCAAAAGCCATGGCTACGTGCGATCTAAGCTCGGTGCGAGTTAAGTCTTTGATATCCACCCCGTCTATTTCAATTACTCCAGAGGTCACGTCATAGAGTCTTGAAGTAAGTGCGGTCAGGGTGGTCTTACCACAACCGGTGATTCCAATCAGGGCAACTGACTCTCCCGGTTCCAGAACCAGGTTCACGCCGTTGACAATATCTGGCTGATTTGCTGGGGAATCCGGGTACCTGAAGTGGACATCCTTGAATTCCAGCCTGCCCTTAGGGTCCTTGATGGTCTTTGGGCTTGATGGATCTTCGATTCCAACCGGCTCGTCAATTACTTCGAAAAAGCGCTGCACTGCAGTCTTGGCATCGAGGGTCATAGAAAGTAAGAATCCGATGGACTCGGTTGGCCAACGAAGAACGGTAGCCGTAGCAAAAAACGCCACCAACCCACCAACCGTTAGTGAACCGTCAGCAACTAGAAACACTCCGACAAGCATTGAAAGAGCAATTGCCGATTCGGGAACAAGCAACAGATATACCCAAATATTTGCAATAAGCCCAGCTTTTTTCAATTCGGTGGATCGAAGATCCCTGGCTTCCTTGGCAAAGTTACTAGCTGCATGATCGCCTCGACCAAATGCTTTTAGAACACGAATTCCATGTACTGACTCTTCGACCGATGTTGCAAGATCTCCCGCTTGATCCTGAGAGAGCCTGGCGATGGTTCCATACTTTGCCTCAAAGCGATATCCCTGAATCCAGATTGGAACAGAAATTACAAAAAAGATTAGTCCTAGAAGCCAATGGAAAGTGAACAAGATTACAAGTCCAGCGATGATTGTGATTGCGTTGGCGACAAGCAGAACGACTCCGAATGATAGCCAACGGCGAATCAGGCTTAGATCTTGCGTTGCACGAGACAGCAGCTGCCCCGAGGGCCAGCGGTCATGAAAACTAACCGGGAGATCTTGCAGCTTCGCGTACAGCGTGCTTCGAAGTCCCGCTTCAACAAATGTGCCAGGGGTTAGAACTAGCCAACGTCGAAGAAGAACCATCACCGCTTCGAGAATTCCCATTATTAGAACCAGGATTACGGAAAAGTACAGAGCATCTAAAGTTCGAACCGATTCAAGGTCGTTGATTAGGTCTCTAAGCACCTGCGGGATTGCAAGAGCAAATCCATGAGCTGCTAACGCAGCGACAATGCCAAGAGAGATGCGCGGGAGAGCTTTTTTTGCGTAGGGGAAAATGCGCAGCAGTGTTGCTACAGTTTTCGCCTGTTTCATGATTCCTCTAAATGCCTATTTCTGCCTTTGCGAGACAGCCTCTTAGGCTAACACCAGGAAGCTCAGATAATTCCCAGGTTCCGCTTAAATCAGGGCTTTTAGTGGAAGAAATGGCGCTCAGAAGTGAAATACATAGTTATTCCAGCCGCGGTTGCGGCCGCAATAACTTCGTCATCGCGAACGGATCCACCAGGTTGCACAACTGCCTTTACTCCGGCGCGAAGCAAAAGCTCTAGTCCATCAGCGAATGGGAAAAAGGCGTCGCTGGCAGCAACCGTTCCCCTTACTCGAGCTCCGGCTCGGGAAACTGCTAATTCGCAAGAATCCACTCGGTTTACCTGGCCCATTCCAATTCCAATAGATGCGCCATCTTTGGCCAGCAAGATTGCATTTGATTTCACTGAGCGGACTGCGCGCCATGCAAACTCAAGATCGGATCTGGTTTGTGGATCAGCATTGACCCCCGAAACCAACTTCCAGTTCTTGCTTGTGAAGTTTTCAAAACTATCGGTTTCCTGCAATAACAATCCACCGGATACTTGCTTGAGTTCAAAAGCTTCTCTGGAGTAGTTTGGTGGCAGCTGAAGCACTCTAAGGTTTTTCTTGGTAAGAAGAAGCTGTAGCGCTTCGAAGTCGTAACCTGGTGCGATTATTACTTCGGTGAATATGTCAGCAACTTGTTTGGCCAATTCCAAACTCACAGTTCGGTTCGCTGCAATTACTCCTCCGTAAGCAGAAATCGAATCACAAAAGTGAGCCTTTGCGTGAGCATCTGCAATTGGATCTGGGGAGTTAGCTGGCCCAATTGCAATACCGCAGGGGTTGGCGTGCTTAATGATGGCAACTGCCGGTTCATTGAAGTCGTAGGCTGCACGAAGGGCTGCGTCGGCATCGACGTAATTGTTATAAGACATTTCCTTGCCACCGAATTGCTTTGCTTGGGCAATTCCAAGAGATGCTTCTAGTCCAGCAATTTTGTAAAGCGCTGCAGATTGATGAGAGTTTTCTCCGTAGCGAAGTACCGAATCCAAAGAAGCCTGAATCTCAAGAGTGTTTGCAAATCCCGGGTTCTTGCTTGGTTCCTCGGTGGATCTTCCAGCTTCCAGCTTCCAAGCTTCGTCGGCGGCAGTGGCCATCCAGTTTGAAACGGCAGTGTCATATTTGGCGGTGTGGGAAAAAGCTAGCAGCGCTAGTTCTTTACGGAGCTTAAGAGTCGTCCCGCCATCTTCCAAGGCGCTAATGATTTCCGGGTACCTGCTGGGATCCACCACAATGGCCACATTGGCGTGGTTCTTAGCTGATGCCCTAACCATTGCGGGCCCGCCGATGTCAATTTGGTCAATGGCCGCCTCCCCGGTTGCCCCGGCGGTAATTGCCTCCACGAACGGATACAGGTTTACTACTACCAACTGAAATGGCTCAACGTTCAATTCCTTGAGTTGGTTTTGGTGTGAAACCAGGCGAAGATCAGCAAGTAAACCAGCGTGAATTGAAGGGTGCAGGGTCTTTACTCGACCATCCAATGTTTCATCAAATCCTGTGACCTTAGAAACTTCGGTGACTTTGATTCCAGAATCGGCGATGGTTTTTGCAGTAGAACCGGTTGAGACTATTTCCACGCCAGCTGTAGCTAGCGATTTGGCCAGCTCGAACAATCCCCTCTTGTCTGACACGGATATAAGTGCGCGCTTGATTGGGATCTTGTCGTAGTGACGGTAGTCAGCGGCTAGGTATTTGCTTTCCATGAAGTTGCTCTAAATTCTCGCTAGATCAATGCGCTTTTCAGCAACACCGATGATTGTTTGAATTAGCATGTCGCGCTCATGCACTTTGATTCGCTCGTGAAGAGTTGCGATGTTATCGCCAGGCATAACTGGTACTTTCCTTTGCTCGATGATTGGACCGGTGTCCATACCCGCATCTACAACATGAATAGTTGCTCCGGTTTCGGTAACACCCGCGGCTAATGTGTCGCGGACAGCGTTAGCTCCAGGGAAAAGAGGAAGCATTGAGGCATGAATGTTAATGATGTTTGGGCTGAAACGGTCAATGAAGCTCGCTGGCAGAATCTTCATGAATCCAGCCAAGGCAATAAGGTCTGGGTTGTAAGACTCGACGGTTTCCTGCAGTCTTCGTCCCCAGCTTTCACGGTTGGCAAATTTTCCGCGCTCAACCACGAAAGTTGGTATTCCGTATAAGTCAGCATGCGCTAAACCGGCAGCTGCGCCATCAGAACCTACCGCGAGCACGCGAACTGGTACTAGGGGATTCTCGATTGCTTTCAATAAGGCAAGTAGGTTCGATCCCGTACCTGAAATCAAGACCACGACCGACAACATGCGGCTAGCTTACTGGTCTGGGTTTTGGGGCGCTTGCCTCAGCTGGGCGGGCGCTAAAGAAAGCTGCGAGTGTGGCAACAACGAAAACTTCAATAAAGCTAATCAACATCAGAAGCCACGG
>JBILXL010000092.1:0-4295 GCA_044378505.1 Rhodoluna sp.
CTTGGGTGCCATTTCTTCTTTTCCTTTTTGTTTAGGTTTGGTAAATCTTTAGTTCAGTGGTCCGACCTGCTCGAAACCAAGCTCCACAGGAGTCTCTCTTTCGAACAGTGAAACAAGTACGGTGAGCTTGCCTGATTCTGGCTTGATCTCGGAGATGGTTCCAGGTAGTCCTGCGAACGATCCGTCCTTGATCATGATTGATTCGCCAACCTTGAAATCAACGTTGACAGGAATAGCTCTTGCCTTGCCCTTGACCATCTGGCTTCCCTTGACGGCAGCCTTAGCCTGAGCTTCTTCAGGAAGAACGTAGAGCGACTTCAGCATCTCGAATGCTTCGTCTGGTCGCAACGGGGTCGGGTTCTGAGAGTTGCCAACGAAACCGGTCACGGCTGGTGTGTGGCGAACAAGTGACCATGACTCTTCGGTCATGTCCATTCGGACTAGAACGTATCCAGGGATACGAACCTTAGAAACTAGCTTTCGCTGACCGTTTTTGATCTCGATGGTGTCTTCCATTGGAACTTCGATCTGGAAGATCTGGTCGCCACCTTCGATGGCGAGCTTTCTGTTCTCGATGTTCTGCTTCACACGCTTTTCGTATCCGGCGTAGGAGTGAACAACAAACCACTTACCTGGCTGCGAGCGCAATTCGGCGCGGAAGACGCGGTACGGGTCTTCGTCCTTAGCTTCTTCTGTGCCTTCTGTAGCGGCAGCGTCTGAAGCCAACTCAGAAGGAGTTTCAGCAGAGAAAGTTTCAGCTGACTCGGTAACTTCCATATCCACTGGCGGTGAGTAAGGCTCTTCGATTACTGGCTGCTCGGCTGATTCTCCGAAGGTTGGAGCAACAACGGCTGACTCGGAAGCTGTAACAGCGACTACTTCTTCAACTGCTGAAAATGCAGCGGCTGGAATATCGGCAGCATCTAGCGGAGCCGAAGTGGTTTCTGGCTCTAGCTCGCTCTGTTCGATCTCGCTCAATTGAAGGTTCCTGTTCTTTAGGTTTTGAAGACTATGCGGTTGGGGTGAAGACGAAAGTTACGACGTTCAAAAATACGAAGTCAAGGCCGGCAAGGATGATCATCACAAGCACCACGAAGGCAAGGACCACTCCGGTATAGCTAACAAGCTCTTTGTAGGTAGGTCTTGTGACCTTACGAAGCTCTGCATAGACCTGTCTGAAGAACAGGGCAGTGCGACCGAAGATGTTGCGAGTTGCAGCACGATCTGCCTTAGCTTTTTCAACTAAGTCATCCGTTGGCTGTAGCTCTTCTGCCATGTTCTTTACTTCTTTCCTAATCGTTTTGCAGGGCGGACAGGACTCGAACCTGCAACCTGCGGTTTTGGAGACCGCTGCTCTACCAATTGAGCCACCGCCCTTTAGGGGCTAAACAGCCTTAGTTGACCACCGGACAAAAGACACACTTCTAGATTGAATCTAAATATGGATAATTTGCCAGATTAGGCTTCTTAGCAGCTGTCAACTACTGAGTTCTACTCTAATCTGCCCGCCCCTAGATTGCAAAGGGCCAATTGGCCCCCGATAGGCTAGATAGCGTGAGCAAGCCAAGAATCTCCAAGCGAATCGCTGCGATATCCGAGTCCGCGACCCTCAAGGTCGATGCCAAGGCCAAGGCCCTTCAGGCCGAAGGTAAGGCTGTCATTAGCTTCGCCGCAGGCGAGCCAGATTTCCCAACTCCAGCCCACATCGTTGAAGCAGCCATAGCCGCAGCCAAAGACCCTAAGAACCACCGCTACACCCCGGCAGTTGGCCTTCCAGAGCTTCGTGAAGCCATTGCCAAAAAGACTTTGGCTGACTCAGGCACCGAAATAACAGCTGCCCAGGTGGTTGTAACAAACGGTGGCAAGCAGGCCGTTTACCAAGCCTTTGCAGTGCTGCTTGATCCAGGCGATGAGGTCATCTTGCCTTCTCCTTACTGGACTACTTATCCCGAGGCAATCGCGCTCGCCGGAGGCAAATCGGTTGAGGTTTTTGCTGGAAGCGACCAGGGCTACATGGTCACCGTCGAACAGCTTGAACAAGCCAGAACACCAAAGACCAAAGCTCTGCTACTTGGTTCACCGTCTAACCCAACCGGAGCTGTTTACTCAAAAGAGCAGATCAAAGCCATTGGCGAGTGGGCGCTAGCTAACGAGATCTGGGTTGTTTCGGATGAGATCTACCAGAACGTGATCTATGACGGCAAGCGTGCTTACTCAATCACCGAGTTAGTTCCTGCAATGAAGGATCTAACCATCATGGTCAACGGTGTTGCCAAGAGCTATGCAATGACCGGTTGGAGACTTGGCTGGATGGCAGGTCCGCTTGATGCCATGAAGGCAGCAGCAAACTTGCAGTCGCACCTATCGTCGAATGTCAACAACATCGCCCAGCGCGCGTCAATCGCTGCCCTGACCGGCCCACAGGATGAAATCAAGGCAATGGTCGACGCATTTGATCGGCGTCGTCATTTGGCTGTTGCCGAACTTGGCAAAATCTCCAACTGGCTAGCTCCAATGCCGGAGGGTGCTTTCTATGTTTACTCGGACGTTCGAGCTCTTCTTGGCAAGAGCTGGGGCGGCAAGCAAATCAACACTTCGCTTGAGCTTTGCGATTACATTCTTGATGCAGCCGAAGTTGCCCTAGTACCTGGCGAAGCATTTGGTCCATCCGGTTATGTTCGAATGAGCTACGCCCTAGGCGATGACCAGATCACTGAGGGTATTCAGAGATTGCAGAAGCTTTTCAACTAGCTAAAAGCTAAAGCCAATCAGGTTTGGCTCGGGAACTAAATTGATTCCAAACTTCGCTGCCACTCGCTCCTGAATGTATCTTGCAAGCTCTGCAATCTGCTCGCCGGTTGCACCGCCCTTGTTCACAATCGCCAGTGCGTGCTTAGAAGAAATTGCGGCATTTGAGCCAGCCAAGCTAAAGCCTTTGCCGATGCCAGCTTGTTCGATAAGCCACGCAGCAGATAGCTTCACAGTTAGTCCATCGTCTTCTTGGGTTTCCCACTTCGGTGCATCAGAAGAAATGGTTCTTGCAAAAGTGTCACTAACAATCGGATTTGTAAAGAAACTGCCGCAGCTAACAGAGTTTGGATCCTTAGGATCCAAAACCATTCCCTTGGCTGCACGGAGTTTTAGAACTGAATCACGAACGTCTTTCAGGCTGACGTGCTTGCCCATCTCAGAATTCAGCGCCCCGGCGATTTGGCCTGAGTAAAGCGGACGGGAAAGTCCTTCTAGGTCAATAAGCTCAAGTTCAATCCAAGTGATGATTCCAGATCTGCCACGTTTGATTGCACTATCGCGATAGCCGAATTTCAGATCTCGTGGTTCGAGAATTACAAGTTCTCCGGATTCGTAATCTAGAAACTCAGCTCGCAAGAACACATCGCTTAGTTCCTGGCCGTAGGCTCCGATGTTTTGCACAGGTGCAGCACCGCAGGTTCCTGGAATACCGCTCATGCCTTCAATGCCAGCAAGCCCTGCTGAAACGCTTTCGGCAACCAGTTCATCCCAGTCAACGCCGGCTTGGATTTTCCAAACCTGCTTGCCATCGAGTTTGGTTTTTTCAATCCCGCTGGTTTTGACTTGAATTACGTGCAGATTAGAAACATCCTCTGCGAAAACAAGATTTGTTCCGCCACCAAGGGCGATCCAATCTTCACCGGTGGACCAAATTTCTTGGGTTTTTGCAATTAGCTCTTCGCGGGTATTGGCCACCGTGATGCTTGCTGGCACTCCACCAACGCGCATTGAAGTTAGTTCTTTCAGGGCCTGCACTAGATCGCAACCCTTACTTGGGCCTTACCTAGAACTGTCAGCTCAGCGCAAACAGCGGTCAAATCAATTCGTGCTGTTTTGGAATCTTCATCGATCTCGATGACCTTGGCAGATACTTCTACCATTGCACCGGTTCTGGCATCAACTAGTACTGGCTTAGTGAATCTCACCTGGTAGTCCAAGATTTTTCCTGAGTCGCCAACAAAGTCCACCACTGTTTGCACAGCCAGTCCCATGGTCAGCATGCCGTGGGCAAGAACCCCTGGAAGACCAACAGCCTGCGCGAAATCATCACGGTAGTGAATTGGGTTGAAATCTCCCGATGCTCCGGCGTAGCGAACCAGTGAGTCACGGGTTATCTTGAACTGCCTTGGTGGAAGCTCTTGGCCAATTGTTAGATTCACGCTTCACCCCTAACAACAAGTGTTGAGATGGCTGTGCAGACCAGGAAGTTGCCTGAATCAAAGATTTGGGTTTCGAAGGTGACCATTGAGTTTCCAGCAAGGGTT
>JBILXL010000093.1:0-4286 GCA_044378505.1 Rhodoluna sp.
ATGGCAAAAAGCCCTGTTGAAATTAGCCAAAAGATACCAACCCAGTAAGCGCTACCTTTGGTGCCAAGCCAAACTGCTGTTGTTTTGATTCCAACAAAGCTGTCCTGCGGAATGTCCTGCACGGCATCGAAGGTGTGCTTTGCCATTGACCAAACCATAAGTCCAATTGCTGCAAACCAGAGCGGCTCATTGCCAAAGGCTAGAGGAATGAAAACCAACGGGAAGGCGTAGTCGGTATTTGATACCGAGTCCCAAACTGGTCTTGCCTTGAACCTAAATGGCGGGGAAGAGTAGAAGTAGAAAAAGAGCGAATAGGCCAAAATCCAGCCCATGGCGGCAATTGGAACCGTGAAGGCGAAGTAGATCAAAAATGGGATGTTGGTTAGCACTACCCCGATAAAGATTGGCTTTACTTCCGAGGGGCTGATCTTGGCACCTTCCATCCCGCCTTTTCGGGCGTTGATGTTGTCAGTTTCCTGATCGAAGATGTCATTGATGCCGTAGATCAATAGGTTGAAAGGAAATGTCACCCAGATAAGAAACGGGATGATGTCCCATCGCCAGAGGTCTCCGCCTAGCCACATTGCCATCACGGTGGTTCCGATGGTGTTCACCCATAGAACAGGGCGGGAGATTTCCACCAGACGCTTCAACATGCTTCAAGCTTAGACGGGCACTAAAGCAGCCAAAAACCAGACAAAAAGCTGGCTTAGACTGAACTCAACAAATAAAACACCTACTTACTGGGAGCGAAAATGGCTGAGCTAAAGAAACTTGAAACCGGCGACAAAGCTCCTGATTTCACACTCACTAACCATGACGGCACCAAGGTGAAGCTCTCTGGCTTCAAGGGCCAGAAGGTCATCGTCTACTTCTTCCCAGCAGCTCTAACTCCTGGATGCACCAAAGAGGCTGAGGATTTCAATTCCAACCTCAAAGCTCTCAACAAGGCAGGCTACGAAGTGCTTGGCATCTCCCCCGACACCCAAGCCAAGATGGCCAAGTTCCAGGTTGCTCACAAGCTCAAGTTCGCACTTTTGGCCGACGAAGACCTTGCGGTACACAAAAAGTATGGCGCCTATGGAACCAAGAGCATGTACGGCAGAACCTACGAGGGTGTCCTTAGATCAACCTTCGTGGTTGATGAAAAAGGAAAACTTGAGCTGGCCCTATACAACGTCAAGGCCACCGGTCACGTTGATAGCCTGCGCAAGCAGCTCGGTATCTAAATCCTCAGTTCTTAACTGAGAGCACCGTCGTTTTCGCGGTTGGTATCGGCAATAAATCTCCTGTTGAACAGCAAAATCGCGACTACAGCTGAAAGTAATGCCAGGAATATTCCAATGTTTCTATTGCTTCCGGCTTCGGCTAGCGCGCCGGCTCCAACTACACCTTGAAGAAGCTGCCAGAAAAATGCAGCGCTTCTGGCCCAGCGTTTTCCCTGCAAAATTCCACGTGAAAAATGCAACACCCAAGCAACCGATCCGGCAGCTAAAACAATCAGGAAAATTTCAGCGTAAATGTTTAGCACGTTTCCGGACAATAATTCAAGTAAAAGTGCGAAAAAAACTAAGGAAATTATCAGGGCCTCAATAAACAACAGTGAAACTACAAGTTTCACTAATTGAGGGGCTTGGCTAAAGGCTTTCATGAGTCCTTACAAATTTGGGTATTTACAAAAGCCTACGGCTATGGAATTATATGAGTAGAACATGTGTAGCGCTTCAAGCGTAAATCACAAGATTCGCACCAAACAAACAAGTTTGAAGAATTTTTCAGTGCCCATCGTATTGGCCCTTTGGGGCCAAGAATCAGGATAAAAGCATATGGATATGCAGTGGCTAAATCAGGCCCGTTGCCTAAACGAAGACCCAGAACTGTTCTTTCCGGTTGGAAACACCGGTCCTGCGGTTGACCAGATCGAGCAAGCCAAAGCTGTTTGCCGCGAATGCAACGTGACTAGCCAGTGCCTTGAGTATGCAATCAAGGAAAACCAGGACACCGGAGTTTGGGGTGGACTGAGCGAAGACGAGCGCAAGTCACTAAAGCGCAAGTACGCCAGGGCTCGCAGAGCCAGCTAATTCCTTGCTTGCCTCTTTATAGAGGTATGTTGATGGCCACCTTGGTGCCACCCTCTTTAGGCGAGAACCAGCTGATCTTTCCGCGAAGCTCTCCCTCAATCAAAGTCTTGATGATCTGAGTTCCAAGACCTGTTCCAATCGAGTCTTTTTTGAGACCCACACCGTTATCTTCAACCTCAATCGTGAGCTGCTTGGCAGTTCTTTTGGTGTTTAGTGAGATTAGTCCGCCGTGGGAACCGAGTCCATGAGTGGCGGCGTTTGTGACCAGCTCGGTTAGCGCAACTGCCAGCGGGGTAGCCTGATCGCTGTTTAGCTTTCCGAATTTGCCATCGATTCGAAGCTTTAGGGTCTTTGAGTTTTCTGAAGCTAACTCGCCGACAAGTCTCATGCTGTCTGCAAAGACCTCATCGAAGTTCACTTCTTCGGTGAATCCCTCGGCCAGTGTGTTGTGCACAAGTGCAATTGCAGACACTCGTCTAATGGCTTGCTCGAGTGCGTCCTTGACTTCTGGGTTATCGGATCTTCTGGTTTGAATCCGCATCACCGAGGCTACTGTTTGTAGGTTGTTTTTTACCCGGTGGTGAATTTCGCGAATAATGGCGTCTTTAGTAAGTAGCTCTTGTTCTTGACGACGAAGTTCGGTGATCTCTCGACACAAAACAATCGCTCCGGTTCGAGCTCCTGCTTTTAGTAGAGGAATGGCTCGAATCGACAAAGTCAAGTTGGTGGATTCAAGGTCTGCACGCCAAGGGGCTTTTCCGGTTAGAACAAGTGGCAGTGACTCATCAACGGTTGATTGTTTTTTGACAATCTTGGTTGCGGCTTCGGCCAGTGATTTTCCTTCCAGCTCGCCTGCAATTCCAAGACGATTGAAAGCAGAGAGCCCATTGGGACTTGCGAAACTGACAATTCCATCGACATCAAGCCGTAGCAATCCGTCGTTGGCACGAGGTGCTCCACGCCTTGGACCGGTTGGGGTTGAAAAATCAGGAAAGCTTCCTTCGGAAACCATGCCAAGTAATTCATTGCCGCAGTTTACGTAGTTGATATGCAGCTTGTTTGGAGTCCTGCTATCGGCGATGTTGGTGTGACGGGTGATCAGCGCTATCGGCGCAGCTATCTCATTCGAACTAGATCCCCTGCGAACTGGAATTGCACTTAGTTTGGTTGGAAGCCCAGCAGTGGAATCAGAGGTCTTCAGGATTGCAATCTCACCGGATTCGAAGGCTTGCTTGGCAAGAGCCAGCCACTCCTTCTTTATGGTTTCACCGGTTATGTCTCTAAAGAAGATTGTCGCTGCGCTGGATGGTCTTGCGTGACCAACCGCAATGAAATCGCCCTGCTTGGAAGGAACCCAGAGAACTAAGTCGGCGAACAGAAGGTCAGCTACCAGCTGCCACTCCGAGAGCAACAGAGTCAACCACTCGATGTTGGCTTTGTTCGGCTCGCCATGTTTGGCAATTAGCTCGGAAAGGGTCGACACTCATCCAAGTTTAGCCACCCTTGAATCAAGCGCTCCCTTGCGGCCCAGAAGATCAGCTCTTACAAAGCCAGTGAGGGCTTGTCTGAAGGTACCGGTGCGAGATAAGGAAGTGACCGGAACTCCTGTGCGAACAGCTTGGTCAATGTGTTGCGGGTCATCGGGAAGATAGGCCTTGGGCTCCAAAGCACTGAGGCGCTGAAGTGTGATTGCAATTTCTCTTCGTGCCGAAGCTATCACCGAGTTTCGTACCCTGTTCATAACCAGATCCACAGGTTGGCTAGTTGCAGCAATTAAGTTTTCGATTCCGAGCAATCTGAAGATTCCTATTGGATCGGCCAGGCAAACTACTATTCTGCGATCGGCTAACGAGATGATGGTGTTGGTTAGCTCTGCTTGCGTTCCGCCTCCATCACCACTCAAACTTCCAAGATCGACAACTGTGAATTCGTACCCTGAGCGAGCTGTCTCCAAAAGATTCGCCACCGCACCTTGATCAACCGGTTGACTAGGAAAGTTCTGGCTTCCGGGCATAATCCGCAGAGTTGATTTTTGGAATTGAAAGCTCAATCGTTCAAGCTGCTCAAGATCGAATCTTTGTTGACTGGCTATTCGAAGGGCAGCTTGAAGGCCTGCTGGTTGCTGCGTCAAAGCAAAGTGATTGGCAACTGCCGGGCCTTGAATGTCACCATCAATCAACAGCACTCTGGCTTTTTCAGACGCAA
>JBILXL010000094.1:0-4245 GCA_044378505.1 Rhodoluna sp.
GCCAGTCCAAGTTCTTAGCTTTAGCCGTTGCTTCAGCCTTTGTTGCAATTTCGCTTTCCTCTGTTCTGCCAGCAGGGGTACCGGTACTGTTGACAGCGCTTTTGGCCGTTGGTTTTTGGCTGTATGGCATGCGGGGTGGAAAAAAGTGACTCTTTGGTCGGCAGTTTTGCTATCCAGCGTGTTGGTTTACTCCTGGAAGTTGTTTGGCTATTTGGTTCCGGAAAGATTCGTATCCAACCCAAGAATCAAAGAGCTGGCGGCGCTACTAACGGTTGCGTTGCTGGCTGGTTTGGTTGGTATTCAGACCTTTGTCTCTGCTGCAGGAATATCAATTGATGCGAGAGTGCCTGCTTTGGCTCTTGCGGGATTGCTTTTTTACCTACGGATCCCTTTTGTGGTGGTTGTGGTTGTTGCGGCCGCTATTGCAGCGTTACTTAGACTCTTTTTCTAGTCTTCTAAATTGTCAGTGCCTGGCAACCAGGAAACCCCAGGTTTGTTCCAGCCCAACTGCTCCATAACTTCAAAAGCTTCTTTTCGGGGTTCGAACTCCAGCTTGTCTACGTAGATGATTCCATTGAGGTGATCAAACTCATGTTGGAATACTCGCGCGAACCAACCTTCGGCTTCTATACGCACTGGTTTGTTTTCTAGATCGACGCCTTCAACTATTGCGCTTGCTCCTCTTTTGAGAGCGAATCTTTCACCGGGAAAAGAAAGACACCCTTCGCTCTCGAGTTCATCATCCGCCGGACCGGCTTCGATAGGAGTGTGGGTGAGGGTGGGGTTGATAACAACGCCTCGTCTGGGGTTATCGTCATCGTCGGGATAGCTGTATACGAACACGCGCAAGTTAACACCGATCTGCGGTGCCGCCAAACCTACTCCAGGAGCCTTGTCCATGGTGTCAAATAGGTCCTGGACCAACTGCTCGAGCTGCTGATCAAAGGCGGTCACTTCAGAAGCCAATTGGTGCAATGCGGGGTCTCCGTAGATGAGAATTGGCCTAATCACCCCATAAATCTAGCTGTTTAGCTAAGAACTTCGGGCAGAAACGGGGTTAGGCTCGAATTTGTTGATTGAGGTATTGATTTGGGACCAGAACTAAGAGAACTCGCAATCGTGCTAGCAATACTCGCTGCAGTAGCACTGGCCTTTGGCGCACAGTTTCAGAATCAAGCAGTTTCCAAATCCACCGAGAAAGCCCCTAGGCGTCGAGGTTCACTTTCACTAAAGGAGCTGGGGCGACTTTTTGTCCGTCCGCGTTGGATGACAGGTCTTGTGCTTATGGGTTTGGGAATGGTGTTGCAGGTCGCAGCCCTAACGCTTGCACCACTTATAGTGGTGCAACCAATCGGAGCAATAGCTTTGGTTATCACTTCGCTACTAAATGCCAGATCAACCAAAACCAAACTCAATCGCGGAACCATTCTGGCAATCGGGCTTTCAACTTTCGGCGTTGGTGGGTTCGTCATCACGGCATCCCAGGTGGCTTCCCAGGTAGAGCTAACCGATGCGAACTTGCTTCGTGTGCTGGGTCTGCTAGTGATTATCCTGATAGCTTTCGCAGTGCTGTTTTTCACTTTCGGTAAAAAAGCTAAAGCCCTCACTTACATCCTTGGCGCTGGTGTGCTTTACGGATTTGTTGCAACTTTGGCCAAGGTGGTTATTCAAAGGCTCTATCAGATGGACTACGACGCCCTTACAGCTCTTGCACTAGTGAGCATGATTGGAGCAGTGTTCTTGGGTGGCTGGTTTGTTCAAAA
This sequence comes from Rhodoluna sp., assembly GCA_044378505.1. Classification (GTDB taxonomy): domain Bacteria; phylum Actinomycetota; class Actinomycetes; order Actinomycetales; family Microbacteriaceae; genus Rhodoluna. Next base: position 1,764 of record JBILXL010000094.1, read on the forward strand.
CGCTTATTCTTCTGGGCCACCGGATCTCGTGATTGCGGGCCTTACAGTTGTCGATCCGCTAGTTGCGGTTGGAATAGCCATCGGAGTGCTGGGAGAGGCTCAGCAGGCAAGTGGGTTCTCTATAGCGGCCTTTAGCCTAAGCGGAGTAATCGCAGTATCTGGCGTTTACCTGCTATCTAGGGTGCATCCTGAGCTGCGTCCTAGGAAAAAGGTGAGTCAAGTAAACTTGAGCTAAGCAAACTTTCTACCTGCTTCGCAAGGCAAACAATTGACTGAGATTTTGAGTACTTCAACGCCACTTCGAGTGGTGATTGCTTGCGATACCTTCCCGCCGGACATCAATGGGGCTTCACGGTTTGCTGAAAGACTCGCTTCAGGGCTGGTAAGAGCAGGTCATGAGGTTCATGTGATTGCGCCGGCCCACAATAAGACCTTTGGTTCCTTCACTGAGGTTCACGATGGAAGCTCGATGACGGTGCACAGAATCAAGAGTTATCGAGTGATCCAACACAAGACCCTTAGATACGTCTGGCCCTTCACTCTAAAGAAAAAAGCTGACCGGCTACTTCGCACCATCAAGCCGCACGCTCTCCACATCAATTCGCACATGATTGTTGGAAGATTTGTCATGAAATCAGCCCTGGAGCTTGGCATTCGAGTTATTGCAACCAACCACATCATGCCTGAGAACCTAATCAAGTATTCACTTGTGATTCCACGCTGGGCGGAGAAGTGGGTTATGGATCTGGCCTGGAAGGATGCCGGCCGAGTGCTTAGAAAGGCAGATGTTGTCACAACCCCCACCAGACGCGCAGCCAACCTTTTGGAAGAAGCATCAGGACTAACCGGTGTGCTGGCCATCTCCTGCGGAATTGAGGCATCCAAGTTTGCAAACCGCACGCCTACATCCAACAAGGAGCCAAGGATTCTGTTTTTAGGCCGACTGGACTATGAAAAGCACATCCATAACCTCCTAAAGGCAGTTGCCTTGCTGCCAAAGAGTCTGAATGCGAAAGTTGAGATTGTTGGTGACGGGGGAGAGCGCGAGTATCTAGAGAGACTGGCTAAAGATCTCTCCATTGATCACAACGTTAAGTTCCGAGGCCACATCACAGACCAGGAACTGCCTCAGGCCTATGAGAGAGCAACATTGTTTGCGATGCCCTCTATTGCCGAGCTTCAGTCCATCGCCACGATGGAAGCTATGGCCTCCGGCCGCCCGGTAGTGGCGGCTGACGCCATGGCGCTTCCGCATCTGGTGCACGATGGCGATAATGGCTACTTGTTCCCACCGGATGACGTCGCAGCATTTGCTGACCGGTTGCTAAAGGTTCTTTCTGCCAGCCAAGAAGAGCTGGATCGTCTTTCGGAGAACTCACTTCACCTGATTCAGTCGCACGATATAGAAACCACCATCAAGATTTTTGAAGGCCTTTACCGCGGTGATGTCCAAGAGCCTGAGGAGTCAGCTGACAACCTCGCTACCTACAGCCTTCCAATTGGACAGCTGAGCAAGCGATTGAGTAGATCAATCATGCTCGCCCGAAAACGCTCTGCTGAACTTCGAGCCCGCGCCGAAGAAGCCGGTGCTGAGCTTCGCGAGAGAGCCGGGGAAGCGCGCGAGGACGTCATCGAGAGATTTGAAGAAGTGCGAGACGATGTTGTGTTCGCAGCAAGACGAATAGAAATCCGAGTTCGAAAAGGCGTCAAGAAAGCCGCCGAGAGGCTCCGACGCGAGGAGCAGTAGGCTTGAAATTGGCCAGGGGGGAGTTAGCTCAGCTGGTTAGAGCAGCGGACTCATAATCCGTCGGTCACGGGTTCAAGTCCCGTACTCCCCACAAATGCCCCCAAGAACCGGGAGACCAATTGGCAAAAAACTTAGATCAAGTCTCGTATCGAGCTGCCATTGATTTCTAAGCTCTTTGCTCGCGCGATAGGACTACTTAAGTCCACCCATCCAATTCCATCATTTGCTGTCACCAGCTTTACTGTGCTTTTGGCTATTGGTTATGGCCTCCCAATTGAAAAATTGGTTCTGGTTGCTTTAGGAATACTCTTTCAGCAGTTCTCTGTTGGTTTATCCAATGACTGGCTCGATTATGAGCGAGACAAAATTGTTGGTCGAAAAGATAAGCCAACCGTTCGATTCGAGGTATCCGCCAAGCTGGTTCGAAATGCCTCGATTGTTTCAGTGGTTATTGCTCTGGCTGTCGCTACAAGCCTTGGTTGGGAAGTTTTACTGACCATGGTTGCAATGCTGATAGTTGGGTGGTCATACAATCTAGGGCTCAAGTCAAACGCTCTATCCGCGTTGCCATACGCGGTTGGTTTTGGGATAGTTCCAGTATTTGTGACTTTGTCGCTTTCGACCCCGCAACTACCGCTGTGGTGGGTCATGCTAGCAGCAGGTTTATTGGGAGTCGCGGCTCACTTCGCGAATGCCTTGCCTGATATAATGGATGACCGTGAAACCGGAGTGCGT
>JBILXL010000020.1:0-14330 GCA_044378505.1 Rhodoluna sp.
ATGCAGGGGCCGCATCGGCCATTTCAACATCTTGAGCGCGGAGTCTTTCAATCTGCTGCAAGAACACGGCTGCCTCATTTGAGGTTTTGTGAACTGACGAAGGTGCAATCACCTTGCCCTTGTCATCAACCCGCACAGCCAAATAGCCACTTTCTCTCAACGAGTGATACAGCGCCTGGGCATCAAGGGGTGAAGTAATTCCTTGCGGCTTGGCTTCGAGCATCAAGGGCTTTAGCTTTGAGTCCATGGTGATTTGTTTGGCTAGTAGCTCATCGCTTGAAACTAAGAGGCTGCCTTTTTCCTGCGCCGAAATTTTCAATCTTCCAAAGCGCTCTGCTGTTTCACGAATCAGATAATCAACCGGCTGAGGCAAAGAAGAGCCGTTGAGTTTTTGCAGTAGCTGACGGATTTGGTTTTCGGTCAGGCCTTCCTCAAGTCCACAGCTGATGCTCAAAGGGGAGATTCGGTAGCTGGAGGCAAGGCCGATGCTCTCGGTGTCAGCGAATTTTCGAAGCTGTACCTCAAGGGAGCTAACTAGGGGCCCTGGGGTAATGATCGATAGGTCAGCCTGGATGATGATGCGCTCCTGCTGGGATGGAAGCCTGGATTCTAGGGCTTTGGCGGCAGGGGCTAGCTTGTGGGCAAGCACATCAGCTAGCCAGCTGGCAGGTGCCCCCGCTGAGCTAAGTCCGATTTGATCTGCCATTTCAGCCAGCCGGTTCACCCTGGATGCAGGGGCCAGGCTCGAGAAGGGAAAGCTAATTTGAATTAGATCCTTGAGCTTTTTGGATTTGTGCTGGGTCAGCTGAGCTAGAACCTCTTTGGCACCTGCAACTCCCAGCATTGAGCTCCAAGCTTCACAAAGAATTAACCAGCGAGCCTTGGGGCTTGCGGTGATCCAACTGTCGGCTAGGGCAGTGGGTTGAAATCTTTTATCGCTGGCAGATACTAGGCCGGCAACTTTTGCCAATTCAAATATTGTCTTAACGTACTCTTTGCTTTTGCCAAGGTGGGTTGATGCTCGCTTGACATCCGGCAGGCCCAAGGCGCCTTTGGCAACCTCTCTAACTAGGTGCTGATCGAGATCGAAGATCAATTCGGTCACTGCCTGCATAGCCTCGAAGGCATGGATGCCGCAGTCAAGATCGACTGCACTCTGATCGTTCTCGATGGGGTTATCAGAAACCACGCTCAGAGAAGAAGTCCTTGGCGATTCACTCAGGCGATCTTTTAGCCAGTCGTAGACGCCAGGCTCATCGGTGCTCCAGATAAGAAGTTCTCTACCGAGAAGGCCAACTTGTTCTTTAGATACTTTCTCACTTGCAACAAGTGATCTAAGAGAGATAAGCATTTGGTTTGTGATACCGGCCACCGTTAGGGCTTGTGACTTTGGTGCAAGTAACGCATTGGCTAAATCAAAGAAGTCTTTGTAGTCGCCAAGGGATAATCCGCGCTCGTGAACGACCAACCCCAAGGTGGCATCCGGGGCCGACCTAAGTGCGGTTGCTAAACGGTAAAGATCGCTCACTTTTTGTTTTCGCGTCCCTTGCGTCTAAGGGCTAGGCCCAGCAGCACCATGATCAAGACAAACCCGGCAGGTAATCCAAGCAGCGGGATTTGGGCAAAAATGGCCAAATTACTTGTCGAGCCCAGGTAGCTGGCGACCAGGGTGATCATGATTGAAACCAGTGACAAACCAATGATTCCGGCCCCCATGTAGGCAAGAGTTGTTTCAAGCCGGGATGGGCCAGGGCGCTCAGATTTAGTCATCCTTATAGGATACCTGAGCTTTAGAGCCTGTGCCTTGGGGGTTTAAACCAAAGCAGTCGGGCAGTCGGTAAAATGGAGGTTCTCTAGAAAGAGGTATCTAATGCCAACCGGCAAAGTGAAGTTCTTCGACGAAGAAAAGGGCTTTGGCTTCATCGCATCCGATGAAGGCCAAGAGGTTTTCTTACACATCAGTGCTCTGCCTGAAGGTGTGAGTGAAGTTAAGCCTGGAACTCGGGTTGAGTTTGGAATCGTCGATGGCAAGAAGGGCGCTCAGGCGCTGTCGGTTCGCGTGCTCGAGGTACCGCCATCGCTAGTCAAGATGTCTCGCAAGCCAGCCGACGAAATGTCGGTAATTGTTGAGGACCTAATTCGCCTGCTGGATAACATCGGCGGGGGACTAAAGCGCGGCAAGCAGCCAGAACCAGCTCAGGGCAAAAAGATTGCCTCCTTGCTTCGCAAGCTCGCTGAAGAGCTAGATGCTTAAGCGTCTCAAAAAACCTCAGCACCAAGGCTTTGCCGAGAAAGCTGCCAAAGAGTTTGCCCCTGATGGGGGCGTAGGTAAGTTTCTGGGAACAGTCGACGAAGAAACTAACGTTGTCAGTTATCGCTTTCAAGCAAACATGAAAGAGTATCTCGGCTGGGAATGGAACGTTGTTGTTTTCCAAGCCAAAAAAGCTGACCCGACTGTTTCAGAGGTAGTTTTGCTGCCTGGCAAAGAATCCATCGTGGCACCGGACTGGGTGCCCTGGTCTGAGCGTCGCGCAGAGCTGGACAAGTCCGAAGCTAAAGACCTAGCGGTTGCGGACCTTGAAGAAACCGAAGATCCCAAGGCAGATGCCGAAGATACAGGTAAGCGCCCACCACTGGGGAAGCGGCTCCGAAAGCGTTTGATTAAGAAGCAAGATAGCAATAAGGCCAAGAAGCCACGCAAGGGTGCCAAGTAATACTGCCAGAGTAGCGTTTGATTCAATCGGCTCAGGGTCTGGCTTAGCCTCAGATTCCTTCACTCGAAATTTCATTAGCCAAGCTCCGCTACTACGTAATCGATGCAGGCAATTAGTGCCTGAATGTCAGCTTGGTCGGTCGAAGTGAAAGTTGCAACTCGAATCTGGTTTCTTCCAAGCTTGCGATAAGGATCTACATCCACCACACCATTTGCTCGAAGCACCTTGGCAATCTCGGCTGCGTCGATTGCCTGATCAAAATCGATGGTGACAACCACCTGGGAGCGGTGCTTGGGGTTAGATACAAAGGCGCTCGCAAAGCTGGTTGCATCAGCCCAGTCATACAACAGCTTCGAAGATGCCTTGGTCTTGGCATCAGCCCAAGCCAAGCCGCCGGATGAGTTAATCCATTTGATTTGCTCGTTGAGCAAAAACAGCGTCGAGATCGCTGGGGTGTTCAGAGTCTGATTCAGTCTGGAGTTATCAATAGCAATCTGCAGAGATAAGAACTCAGGGATGTAGCGATCCGTTGCAGCAATCTTGGCTGCGCGCTCCAAAGCCTTGGGGCTCATCAGAGCTAACCAAAGCCCACCGTCAGAGCCAAAGTTTTTCTGGGGAGCGAAGTAGTAAACATCTGTATTGGATGCTTCAAAGTCGATGCCTCCGGCAGCCGAGGTGGCATCGGTCAAGAAAATCGCATCCTGGTCCGCTCCGGCTACCTTTTCAACGGGAGCGACGACGCCAGTTGAGGTTTCGTTGTGCGGGTATACGTATGTATTGACCCCGGCGGTTGCAGCCAGCTCAGACCTGGATCCAACTTCACCCATTTTGATATCCACAGATCCCAAAAAGGGCGCCGACAAGGCCTTGGCGAATTTGGCCCCGAACTCACCATGAACCAAAGCTTGAGAGTTGCCATCAGCTAGGGAGTAAGCAGCCACGTCCCAAAAGGCAGTTGAGCCACCATTTCCCAAAACGATTTCGTAGCCCTTTGGAGCCCTAAACAAATCAAGAAGTCCACTCTGGACCTCAGAAACCATGTCTTTTATGGGTTTTTGACGGTGAGAGGTGCCCATGAGAGCTGCCCCAGCAGAACCAAAGGCGGCCAGCTGTTCTGGGCGCAATATGGACGGCCCGCAGCCAAAACGGCCATCTTTAGGCAGTAAATTGCTGGGAATTAGGATTTCGGGCATACCGATGAGTTTAGTAGCCTGCGAGTTTCCCGATAAGGGCACGTGGCGGGTTGCCCCCGAAATTCATGGGTTAGAATTGCCAAGCTGTCTAAATCAATCCATTTGGGCAGTCGGATCTGAAATGTTTCCACCGCCTGGAATCAGATCTTTAGAACTTATAGTTTCGATTCAGGACTGACTTCTTTATAGAGGTCATTGGAGCACCGGAGGTAATGGTTTGGCCAGTACTGGTTCAGGCAGACACAGAGCAGACGTTGAGATTAACGTCCTTGAATCCTTTGAGGTTCGCTCAAGACGATCAATCCGCGAGGCTGAAAAAGCCAAACTCGATAGAACCAGTCGTCGCGCTCGCCGTGCCCTTGCTCGCATGGAAGCCCGGGCTATAAAGCGCGAAAAGGCACTAGCTAGACCGGTTGCCCCTTCAGCTGGCGATCACAGGCTCCGCTCCAACCCAACTTTCAGAACTGCCGTAACTATGCTTACGGCCTCAGGGCTTCTGGCAACCGTGGCCCTTCCGGCATATGCTTATGACCCAGAAATTGCCGCCATGGCAAGACTTACCACCACTAACCAGGCTGATATTGTTCAGACCGATGGCACTCAGAACTTAACCGTGGCAGCTGCCAACACCATCAAGTTCGTCCGAGGCGAGTACGCCTCGGCCAACGCTGAGTCTGTTTTGCGCCAGCAGACTCTAAACAATTACCTGGCATACAACGGTCCAACAGCCGCTGAGTTTGTTAAAAACCCTCCCTACAGCATCATTTCGGCCGACCAGGTTCTTCAGGTCGCATCAAAGTACGTTGGAACTCCTTACGTATTTGGTGGGTCAAACCCTCGCGGCTTTGACTGCTCTGGGTTGATCTTGTTCGTCTATGCCCAGTTCGGCATTGCCCTTCCTCACTCCGTGACTGCTCAGGCTAGATCGGGAATTATCGTTTCCCCAGAAGATGCAATGCCAGGGGATCTGGTTATCTATAACGACCACGGACACAACGGCATCTACGCCGGCAATGGCCAGATGTATCACGCCCCACAGCGCGGGGACTATGTCAAGCTCAGTGGAATCAACTCGTTGGTCGAAGCCGGTGGTCACTACTTCGTGCGCCTGGGAACCAACTAGCCTCCAGGCCTAAAAAAAACACAGATCCGATTTGGTTTGGCATTGCCCCAGCCTGGACTAATCTAAGAGACAAGTTATTCATTGTTTTCTTTTTGAAAGGCCAGGGGTTTAGATGACAGGTATGCTTCCCAAGCATTGCTTCCAATCTCGGCAACCCCAGCCAATCGGATCGATACGGGTCCAGTAATAGCGCGTCGTCATTTTTATGACGGCGCTTTTTTTGTGCCCAGGCAGTTAATAACTTGCGAAAACGACCCACAATCCGTGTGGGTCACATTCGAAAGGAATTAAACATGAGAACTCTCGTTCTAAATGCCGGCTACGAGCCGCTTGCCGTGGTCAGTTTCAAGCGGGCCATTATCTTGGTGCTCAATCAAAAAGCGACCGTCCTAGCCCAGGCTGGGGTGAGCGTGGTTAGAAGTGCCACCGGTGAATACAAGCTGCCTTCAGTTATCTTGCTCTCTCGCTATGTCCGCATCCCTGGATCTAGGGTGATTCCGGTTTCTCGAAGGGGAGTGCTTAGGCGAGACGGCCACCGCTGCGGCTACTGCAAACGCTCAGCCTCAACCGTTGATCACATCCAGCCTCGATCAAGAGGCGGGGATGACTCGTGGGAAAACTTGGTGGCATGCTGCCTTCGCTGCAACAACAAAAAAGGCGATAAGACCTTGGGCGAGATGGGTTGGAGTCTGGATTTTGTTCCAAAGATGCCAGCTGGAAATGTTTGGATGGTTCGCGGTGCGGAGAGATTTGAGCCGGAGTGGAATGAGTACTTGGCATTTGCCAGCGCTGCTTAGCCCACTTAGCTAAAACAAAAAAAGTGACCCCGAGAAGAATCGAACTTCCGCACAAGGTTTAGGAAACCTCTGCTCTATCCACTGAGCTACGGGGCCATACCCATCAAAGATACCCCAACACTAAGCCGGGCTAGCTGAGTAAAAATCAGTCCCAAAGTTAGTCTTGAAGCATGTCCGAATCTCAAATCCCCGATCTAGCAATTGCTGGTGACAGCTTTGATTTGTGGCTTTCGGAAATCAAGCAGATCGGCTGCTCCGATCCCCTTAGTCACTTTCGTGACAACTCTTATGGACAGATAAATCTCGAACGAGCTCACCCAGGAGGATTGGCACAGTTCGTAACCGGTCGGCCAGCTTTGCTATCGAACTTGGTTCGCGACCCGCTTTCATTTTCTAGGGCGCTTTCAGCAGCCCGGCGAATAAAGGCCAAGCAGGCCGCACTGTCTGAGCACTTTGGCCTCGACACTTTGTATATGGCAAGCGGACTAGTTGACCTTAGCGCCGATGGCAAAGAGCTTCGGATGCCGGTATTGCTATGGCCGGTAAACCTTGTGCGTAAGCATGATGATTTTGAACTGAGCCTTTCTCGAAAAGCCATCGTCAATCCAGCCCTTGCCCCAGCTCTCTATGCCGCCTATGGCGTCAGGCTAAACAACGAGGACTTGCTCTCGCATGTTCAGGTTGGATCTGACCCGATTCCCATTCGAGTTCTCGATCACATAGCTGCTCTAACTGATTCAGCGGGCTCTCCTGAGCTTCGCCGGATTCTTGTAATTTCAAACTTCTCTTCAGCTGCCATCGAGCTGGCTGCCGATTTCAGAAGATCCGACAACCCAGTACTGAACTTACTCAGCGGAGATTCGCCTGCCGATACTTCCAATGAGCTTGGCGTTGCCGATCCGATAGCAGTCACCGATTCTGACGCCACCCAAACCAAGATCGTTTCCCGCGCACTAGCTGGGGCCAGCTTTGCTGTTGAGACCCTGCCAGGTTGTGGATATACCCAGACCGTCGTACTTCTTATTGCAGCGCTTGCTCACCAAGGAAAAAGAGTCTTGGTGCTCGCACCTAGAAGACAGACCCTCAACGAACTAAGCGATCGGATGGCACAGCTCGGCCTTCAGGGTCTAGGCATCAGATCAAATGCCACCTGGATGGACATGATTGGAGCCATCTCCAGAAACGAGAAGGCAAAGCCTGCCAACTACGCATCTCTTGCAACTCTTAGGGATAGCTCCAGAGAGCAAGTCTCAAATTACTTCGCTTCTTTTTCTAAAGTTGACGGGGAGCTAGGGGTAAGTATCGAGCAGGCTCTCGAGCAACTCTCGAGGCTGGCTGCTAGTCGCAAGCCCCCGTTGAACGAAGCTCGCATCGATGCCGACCAGCTCGGAAGACACCGTGATCTAACCTTTGCGATGACACTGCTTCGCCAAGCCTCAGAACTAGGAGAGTTTGAGATTGGTCCTGAGGACTCGAGTTGGTTTAGGGCAAGATTTGAAAACCCCCAGGAGATTCCGGCTCGGATTGCTCTAGCCAAGGCTTTGCACCAGGGAAGCTTCCAGGAGTTGTCCGACCAGTTAGCCGATTTCACAAAAACTGTTGAGTTCGTACCAGCTAGAAGCGTCACCGACTGGGTGAGCTATCTGGAGCTGTTAGTTGGGGTTCGAGAAACCCTGGATAAGTTCAAGCCGGAGGTGTTTGATCGCCCGCTGACCGAACTTATTTTTGCCACCGCCCCTAGAAAAGACAAGTCAGTGATGAGCGGGGCCAACCGTCGTCGCCTGAAAAAACTTGCCAAGGAATACTTGCGTCCCGGAATGCACGTAGCGGATATGCACCTGGCGCTAAAAGAGATCCAATCCCAGCGCGATATCTGGGCAAAGCACTGCCTGGTTGCCAAAGCCCCTCAAGTTCCTCTCGGTATTGCTCAGGCTCAAAACGCAGTCAATACCTTTGTTGAAGAGCTCAAGGTGCTGCAGCTTCACTTAGATTCCGAATCAGTGAACCCAGATCTTGTCGACCAGCCGCTAGAAAAATTGCGCGGCATTCTTCGATCACTTGCCGAAGACACTTCGATCTTGGATAACTACCCAGAGCGCGCGATGACCCAATCTCGTCTGGACGAAGCCGGTCTTGGCCAGCTCTCGGTGGAGCTAGCCAAACTTCACACCACCCAAGATGCACTGCAGTCCGAGCTGGAACTGGCCTGGTGGAAATCAGCTCTCGAGACTCTATTGCAAAGATCAGGTAGCTCTCTTACTGGGGATCATGACCAAGTGGTTGCTAACGAGCAAAGATTTGCCCAGTCGGAAACAGACCTGATTCGCGAGGGCGCGAAGACCGTAGCTTTTGAACTTGCCACGTCTTGGAAAAAGTCCCTTGAGATGTTCCCGACTGAGTCGCAAACCTTAAAGGAGCTACTCAAGCTCAAGCGTGCGGTGCTCTCAGAAGTGCAGGCACTGGCTCCAAATGTTTACAAGGCACTTGCGCCAGTTGTGATGTGCTCGCCCTATGAAGTTCCAACCGTTTTGTCTCGCGGCGACAGCTTTGATGTGGCGATAGTGCTGGATGGAGCCGGGTCTTCTATTGCCGAAAACTACAGTGGTTTGGCAAGAGCCAGCCAGGCAATCATCTTTGGCGATGACGCGATTGCTGCAGCGACCGGCTTCAACCTGGAGTGCCTGCCGGATGAATCCAACGAGCGGGTGCTTCCCGAGTCGATTTTCACGGCTGCTAGAGCCGTCATGCCAGTTGAGGTTCTAAAGCGAAGCTACCGCTCTAGCGGGCAGGTGCTGGGGGACTACATCAACTCAGAGTTCTATGGCGACCGAATAATCTTTGAGCCTTCCAAAGATTCCTACTTCGGTCGCTCCAACGCTGTGCTGGTAAAAGTAGCTGCGGCAAAAGCGGCGGAACCTGAGAGCTTGGATGCCGAGGTGGCGCAAGTTATTGATCTGATCTTTAGCCACGCAACTTGGACCCCACAGGATTCCTTGCTGGTTGCAACTGGCAGCAAAAAGCACGCGGAACGTTTGGATCAGGCCCTGCAGGCTGGCATGAGGGATAAGGCTCATCTGGCTGAGTTTTTCGAAGGCCATGGCCGCGAGAAATTTGAAATCACAACCATTCAGGACCTTGCTCACCGTATTGCCGATCGGGTGATTTTCTCAGTTGGCTTTGGCAAGGGCTCTAATGGTTCTGCACCTAAATCACTAGGACTTATTTCTCACCGCGACGGCAATCGCTACCTAGCCAACTGCTTGGTCTCTGCTCGAAAGCACCTCACCGTAGTAAGCGCCCTAGAGGCAGTGGACCTGGTTGATCCAAGCATTATCGGCTCTGACGTGTTGCGTGAAATGCTAAGCGAGATTTCCAAGCCAACCCTCAAGGCCGTAGAGGCCGATGTGAATCCAATGGTTGCCGATCTGGCAATTCGCTTGACCAAGCTCGGTGTCACTACCCGAACCAACTTCTCCTCAAGGCTGAAGCTGGTTGCCTCGGTGGGAGAAAAAGCTGCGGTAGTTGAACCGGACTGGGGATTGTTGGGCTACAACCTTTCAGAGCGTCACAGGCTTCGCCCGATGATGCTTGAATCCCTTGGCTGGGAATACATAAGGGTTCCGAGCTTTGAATTATTCGCTGACCCGGAGCTTGTGGCACAGCGAATTGCCATCGCCCTGGGTATCGAAGTTAGTAAGAAGCCACAGCCGCTTTTTGAAATGGAGCCAAGGGCTTTTGAAGATACCCACTCTGCTTGGGGCGATCCGGTTGATTCAAACGACCAGCGGCTGCGCGAGGACAAACCACCTCACTGGGCTTAGTCCGAAGATTTAGGAGTGGAGGGCTTTGACCCTTTGGTTCCTGAGTCCCTGGAATCAGTTCTGTAAAAGCCGGTGCCCTTAAAGCTCACACCCAACTGTCCAAATACTTTTCTCAATTCCCCGCCACACTCTGGGCAGAGCGTTTCTTGCTCTGCCGAGAACTCTTGCCAAATATCAAAGCTGTGTTCGCAAGCCTTGCAAACGTAGCTGTAGGTCGGCATTTGAAGTTCTTTCGCTGAAGTAAGGAAGAGCTATAAGTTTACCGCTTTGGGCTAAGGGCCAAGATTCCAGTTGGGCTGACTGCATATTGAACAGGGCGATCATGGGGTTCGCTAGGTAATTCAGGCACTAATTCATGTTCGTAAACCACAGCTGCAACGGGGCCTTCGAAATTATCTAGGTAGCGATCAAAGAACCCTCCACCTCGGCCTAATCTGTTGCCAAAGGCATCAACCGATAAAGCCGGAGCAATAATCAAATCCAATTGCTCTGGTTCAATTACTTCACCAATCGGTTGCAAAAATCCCAGCTCAGTTGATTCGGTTGCACCCTCGAGGCGAGCAAAATCCATGGTTGATTCAGGTCCAGTCCTGGGGGCAAATAGTGTTATGCCGGCAGCTTTCGCACCGATGACAAACACATCGGTGACTGGCTCGCTGCCAAAGGACAGGTATATACCAGCAGTTCTTGCGCCAAGTTGCTCACAGAGTTGAAGTAGCTGCGAGCCAATTGCATTTGCAGTTTCAGAAGCTAAAACTTGTGAGCGTTTGGTGAGCACCTGCGTCCTAAGGCGGGACTTGGCCTCCGAAACATTCTCAGTCATGGCACTAATCTAGCCATCGTGGCCACTTCCCCGATACTCACTCATGGTGATCTAAAGCTTCGCGTTGCGAAGATGAGAGATTCCAAGCAGCTCGAGAAGCTAATCCTTGGCAATCGGGATTGGCTAAGGCCCTGGGAGGCAACTAACCCACACGCCCCAAATTCCTTTGATGTTCGATCACAGCTTCGAGGCTTACTTCGACAGTTGGATGATCAATCGGGCATGCCATTTGTTATCGAGGTTCAAGGACAGCTTCAGGGTCAGTTGAATGTTGCAAACGTGATGTATGGATCAGTTTCTTCTGCTGTTTTGGGATATTGGGTTAGTCCTGAGGTCGCAGGTCGTGGAGTAATGCCAACTGCAGTAGCACTAGTGACTGATTATTTGATGGACCAAGTAGGCCTTCACAGAGTGGAAATCAACATCAGACCGGAGAACGTAGCGTCGCTAAGAGTCATACAGAAGCTGGGATTTAGGTACGAAGGGCTCAAGCAGCGCTACATCCACATCAATGGCGACTGGAGAGACCACTACGTATTTGCGCTGACCAAAGAGGAGTTGCCGGAGGGTCTGATGAAAATTTTCATCAGCGGTGAGACCAAATTTCAAAAATACCCCTGGAATTGAATAAATCAACACGCCCAAGTAAATCCGCGACACGCCGTGATAACTTCTCTAACTTTGATACATGGATCAAAGCGCAGCACTTGGGGGACTGATGATGCTAGTCATCGCCGGCCTCTTCGTTCTGGTTTTCATCCCGTCCTGGTTTCAAAATCGAGTTGATCGAGCGGACAGTCGTCAAGGTGCGGCTGCGCTAAGAAAACAGGACAAAGAAGTAAAGTCTTACTCCCCTGCACCGGCTGCCTCAAAGCTTCGGCTGGCAGCTGATCAGGGTCGAAGGCTCTCAATGACAAAAAACACGATGTCGGTTTTGGCAAGTCTTGCTTTTGCAGGATCAGCCACGTCGGCGTTTTTCGCTCTCCAAACCCCGCTACTTTTTGTAGCCACCGGGGCTGGTTTGCTAGTGGGAATGTTCACGCTGCTGGTTGCGATAAAGGCTTCCAGCGAAATTAGAAAGTTGCTAATCAGGGTTGCCCTGTCGAAAACCGAAATGACAGCCAACCTTGCTAGATCCTGGAAAGAACCCGTTCTGCCCAGTGTTTTAGCGGAAAGTGACCCTAGAGCATGGACTCCGAACCCACTACCCTCACCTGCATATAGAAGTCGAATCGGTGAGCTCGAAATACCAAACGTTGCGACTGTGACCGAAATTAATCACTCGGGGAAGAATTTCGACACGCAAGACGAAATAAATAAAATCTTGCGCAAAAGACGCGCTACAGCGTAATTTCGTGCTAAAACGCTAGGCTTTTAACAATCTAAGTAGGAGAGCAAAAAGAGTGAACACATTTGAACGAGTATCAAAACGAGTATCAAAAAGAGTAAACAAAATATTCCGCAATAACGCACAGCCGGTTTCGAAGGCAATGGGCAAACTTGCCCGCGACATCGCCGACGAGACTGTAGCTGAAGTAGAAGAGGTAAAAAAAATGGCCGTAGCCAAGAAGAAGACCGCAGCTAAGCGCAAGCCAGCTGCCAAGAAAGCAGTAGCAGCAAAGAAGCCAGCGAAGCGCAAGCCAGCTGCGAAGAAGCCTGCAGCTAAGAAGCCAGCAGCGAAGAAGACTGCAGCGAAGCGCAAGCCAGCTGCTAAGAAGACTGCAGCTAAGAAGCCAGCAGCGAAGAAGACTGCAGCGAAGCGCAAGCCAGCTGCTAAGAAGACTGCAGCGAAGCGTAAGCCAGCTGCTAAGAAGACTGCAGCGAAGCGCAAGCCAGCTGCGAAAAAAGCAGTAGCAGCGAAGAAGCCAGCAAAGCGTAAGGCAGCGAAGCGCAAGCCAGCTGCATCAGCTGCTCCAAAGCCAGCTGCAAAGCGCAAGCCAGCAAAGCGCAAGCCAGCGAAGCGTAAGCCAGCTGCGAAGAAGTAATTCTTTTTCACTTGCTTTAGGAAAACCCCACTCGAAAGAGTGGGGTTTTTCTTTTGTATAGCTGATCTAAAAAACTGAAGGATTACTTAGGGCGGGCTACAACCCAGTCGATTGACGAGTTTAGGTCCGGGTAGCGGAATCTAAAGCCCGAGGCAAGAAGCTTGTTTGCTGTCATTTTCTGGCTTACCAGAAGCAGCTCTTCAGCAGCTTCTCCAATAAAGAGCTTCATTAGAAACTCTGGGATTCTAAAAAACGTTGGCCGACGAATAGCCTTACCCAAACCAACGATCATCTCTTCGCAGGTGGCCGGTTCCGGGGCGGTGAGGTTGTACGGACCATGTGTCCCCGGGGTGGTGATCAGGTGAATGATTGCCGCGGCCTCGTCGACGAGATTGATCCAAGCCCAGAACTGTTTGCCTGAACCAATTGGCCCACCTACCCCGAGTTTCAAAAGGGGCATCAGTGGACCGAGAGCGCCTTTTTTTCGGCTCATGACCAAAGTTGTTCTTACTAGCACCACACGGGCTCTAGCCTTCATGGCCTCCTGCTCCCAGTTGTGGGCGAGATCAGATAGGAAACCTTTCCCCTTCGGGGATTCCTCGCTGAGCCAGGTGGAACCTCCTTCTCCATAAAAACCGGAAGCCGATCCACTGATTAGTACCTTGGGGGGATTACCGGCTCGGTTGATTGCCGTGACAAGTGTTCTGGTGGAATCAATTCTTGAGGAGACTATTTCTTTTTTGTACTTGGCGGTCCAGGGAATTCGTCCAGTGGTTGCTCCCGCTAGGTTCACAACCGCGTCAACGCTTTCCATAATCTCTGGATCAATTTCACCTTTGGAAGGATTCCAGCTAATTTCGTCAGCGGCCCTAGCGCGCCTACGAACGAGCCTGATGGCTTCATGGCCGTCTTCTCGAAGCTGACGAGCTAATTCAGTGCCAACTAGCCCACTCGCGCCAGATATGAGTACGCGCATTAGTCCCCAATCGGTGGTTCTCAAGATGGTTCATTCGTAGTCTTGTACAATTTAGAGCTAAACACTAATCCCCAAGGGGCCAACTAAGAAATGGGTGCGTATTGTCCGAGGTTATGAACGTAGAAGCCTGGATCTGGATCGTCTCAATCGCAGCCATTGCGGTAGTTATCATCGGGGATCTGATTGTTCAGGTCAGAAAGCCGCACGAGCCTACTTTCAAAGAGTCTTCTATTCAGTACGCGGTCTACTTCGGTCTTGCCCTGATGTTCACACTCTTGGTTACCGAGGTTTGGGGTGGTCGATTTGGCGGCGAGTACCTGGCTGGATATATCACCGAGTGGTCCCTGTCAGTTGACAACCTATTTGTGTTTCTGATCATCTTTACTAAGTTCAGGGTTCCAAGGCACCTGCAGAGCGAAGCTCTGCTAGTTGGAATCGTTCTAGCTCTAATCCTTCGCGGAATCTTCATCGCTCTCGGCGCTGCTGCAATCGAGAACTTCAGCTGGGTGTTCTACCTATTCGGCGCATTCTTGCTCTACACAGCCATCCTGCTGGTTTGGGACACCTTCAAAGAGGAAGAAGAAGACAAGGTCCCCGGTGGCAAGATTGTCGCTTTGATCAAGACCAGATTCCGCACCGTTGACGAATTCCACGGCACCAAGCTGACCATCATTCAAAAAGGCAAGCGCTACATCACCCCGCTACTTTTGGTGATGGTTGCAATTGGCTTTACAGACTTGCTGTTTGCACTGGATTCCATCCCAGCCGTTTATGGACTCACCAGTGAGCCATACATCGTGTTTATGGCCAATGCATTTGCACTGCTTGGCCTTCGCCAATTGTTCTTCTTATTGAGCGGGCTAATGGAGCGCCTGAAGTACCTGGGAGTTGGCCTATC
>JBILXL010000021.1:0-14238 GCA_044378505.1 Rhodoluna sp.
ATGGACTCACCAGTGAGCCATACATCGTGTTTATGGCCAATGCATTTGCACTGCTTGGCCTTCGCCAATTGTTCTTCTTATTGAGCGGGCTAATGGAGCGCCTGAAGTACCTGGGAGTTGGCCTATCTGTAATCCTTGGCTGGATTGGAGTGAAGCTAGTTATCCACGCCCTTCACAAGAACGAGCTTCCATTTATCAATGGTGGAGAACCAATTAAAGTGATTCCCGAAATTACAACCGAGCTCTCACTTGGAGTTATCGTCTCGACTTTGATTCTCACAACCATCATCAGCTTGATTGCTACCAGCGGTGAAACCAAGTCTGAGAAGAACAAGTCGAAGAAGGCCCCAGCAAAAAAGAAGAGCTCTAAGAAGAGCTAAAAGGCCCGAACACCGGATTCCACTGCTGAATAGAGCGAGATCCAATAAAGCCTGCGATGTCAAATGGATCGTTGTCCAAAAGACTCGCTAGCTCGGTTGCCGATTCGGAGCGAAAAATTAGCAGCGCCTCTGGGTTATCAACCATCGGGCCGGAGGCCAGTAGTTGGCCAGTTTCGAGCAAACCCGCGAACCACTGCCTGTGGATTGGTCGAATCTCGTTTAGCTGCTCCGGAGTTGCAGCGTAAATGTAAGTGACTGCAAATACTGGCATGGCTTCTTTCTTGATCAGATAAGTACCCCGCTAGCTTATTGGCGGAGGAGCTAGACCCAGCTGGGAAGCCACATCCGAAGCTGCCAGAGCTCGAAGGGCAAATACATCCCGGTGTTCACGGGATAAAAGAAAACAAATGTCCCAAAGACCAAAGACACAAAACCTATGGTTGTTGTATTAGCAAGGGTCTTGGATTTGAGCAATAGTTTTCGCCGTAGCTGTTGAATAACCAAAACCAAACCCAGAATCAGCCAAGGCTGGAAGCTCACCACATAGAACTGAAATACTGTGCGCTCGGACAAAACAATCCAAGGTAGGTAAAGACTTGCTGTTCCAAGAAGCACTAACCCTAGAACACGCTCACGATGCTTCGCGTAGCGATAGATCATGTATATAAGAGCAGCAGCTGAGCCAATCCAGATGAAGGGATTACCTAAGGCAGTTATTGCACTCGAGCATCCATCAACTATCTGGCAACCATTGGTTCCCATTGGGTAGGTCTCGTAGAAAAAAGCAGTCGGGCGCAGCCCGATCAGCCAACCCAGCGGGCTTGCTTCGTATGGGTGCTCTTTAGTGAGGTTCACATGAAATCTATAAATTGCTTCATGGTAGTTCCAAAGCGAGATCATCCAATCCGGTAAAGATCCAAAGATTCCAGTTGGGGGATTTTCGGTTGCCGAGTTTCGTAAATACCCACCAGTACCAAATATCCAGCCGGACCAAGTCAAAAGGTAAGTTGCTAGTGCAGGGGGAATCAGTGAAACAAATGAGTATGCACCTTGGAAGAAGACTCCCTGTCGAAACCAGTTGTCCTCGCCCAAATTTTTGCGAAGCAAGCTCTCCGAAAACACAACGAATAGCCCAATGCCGGCCAGCAGGTATAGCCCCGACCATTTGATCGAGCTTGCCGCACCTAGCGCTACACCGGTTGCGATAAGCCAAGGCCTAAAGATAAGAATTGAGTTCTTCGATTGTTCAATGGCCCGAGAAATTCTCACCCTCGATCTTTCCTGATCAATTAGGAACAGCCAAAACCCCAGTAGTAAAAAGAAAGTGAGCGATGCATCCAATAGCGCTGTGCGGGAGAGCGTGATAGCCAGTCCATCTACGGCAAGAAGGAAGCCAGTCAGAATCGACAGCGGAACTGAACGAAAGAGCTTGAATGCCACCAGCATCAACAGAGCAACTGTTGCAATTCCAAGAATCGCGGTGCTAAGTCGCCAACCGGTGGCCTGATCGCTACCTGTAAGCCACATCCCTAAGGCGATGAGCCATTTACCCAAGGGCGGGTGAACTACGAATGCTGCATCGCTCAGATAGCCAGATACATCTCCTGATTGAAAAGCGGCATCCGCACCCTCGGGCCAAGATTTCTCATGGCCTTCGGCACTTAGTGTCAGGGCGTCTTTCACGTAATAGGTTTCGTCAAAAACTAGCTTTGCTGGGTAGCCCAGATTCCAAAGACGCGTAAGTGCGGCAATGACCATCACGGAGGCAAGTCCGATTACTTCCGCAATTGATCTTTTAGCCAGGCGCATAAGCCCATGCTAATGAACCTTGAGCTTAGGTTTCTGCGAGAATGATGCAATGCTCATTCTGGCCGCCACTCCAATTGGAAACATTGGCGATGCATCGGAAAGACTCAAGCTCACCTTGGCAGCTGCCAAAGTAATTGCAGCCGAAGACACCAGAACACTGCTAAAGCTGGCAAATCATTTGGGTGTAAAGCTTGCCGCAGAACTGATAAGCCTTCACGAACACAACGAATTACAAAAACTCGATCGCTTAGTCGAAATCGCTCAAAGTGCTGATTTGCTTTTGGTTAGCGATGCTGGAATGCCAACCATTAGCGATCCGGGATTTGCGCTGGTGCGAGCATGCGCCGAAGCGGGCGTCGAGATCCAAGTTGTACCCGGGCCATCGGCAGTTGTTTCAGCGCTAGCTGTTTCAGGATTGTCAACCGATCGTTTTTGCTTTGAAGGTTTCCTCCCTAGAAAATCTGGAGAGCGCACCAGAGTGTTCGAGTCTCTAATTTCCGAAACTCGCACCATGGTGTTTTTCGAATCCCCGCACCGGATAGTTGATTCGCTGGCTGATGCAGCCAAAGTTTTTGGGCCTGATCGAAAAGCGTCGGTGTCCAGGGAGCTGACCAAGAAATTCGAAGAGACCAAGCGCGGCACTTTGGCAGAACTTATCGATTGGGCCAAAGATCAAAAGGGTGAAATGGTGCTGGTTATTTCCGGTGCGGAACCGGTGGTTTATAACCTTGAGGACCTAGTGGCGAAGGTTATCCAGCTCAAAAGTGAGGGAACTGGACTCAAGCAAGCTTGCTCGAGTGTTGCTAAGCAGTATGGGGCCTCAAGCTCTGAGCTCTATGCTTTGGCACTCAAACGGGAATAGGTAGCCTTGCTCGGTTAAGCTTGTACCCATGTCTAGCGTGAGCCCATCGGGAAAGTCGTTTTATGTCACGACACCCATTTTTTACGTAAACGACGCCCCCCACATCGGCCACGCTTACACCGAAGTTGCCTCGGATGTTCTTACCCGCTGGCAACGCCAAAAAGGTAGCAACGCATTCTTACTTACCGGTACCGACGAGCATGGCGAGAAGATCCTTCGAACAGCCAGTGCCAACAATTCATCCCCGCAGGACTGGGCTGACAAGCTGGTGCACGATTCTTGGTTGCCTTTGCTTGAGACCTTGGATATCGACAACCAAGACTTTATTAGAACCACCGAACCTAGACACAAGCAAAATGTCCAGAAGTTCTTACAGGACCTGCACGACAAGGGCTTTATCTATCAGGGTTCTTATGAAGGAAATTACTGCGTTGGCTGCGAAGAGTTCAAAACAGATTCCGATTTAGTCGAGGGTGAAGGCGCCTTTGCTGAGGAACTTGTTTGCGCAATCCACTCAAAGCCAGTTGAGCGTTTGGAGGAAACCAACTACTTCTTTAAGCTCAGTGAATTCCAGCAGCCTCTACTTGATCACTATGAGCAAAACCCAAACTTCATTCAGCCAGAATCAGCAAGAAATGAAGTTATCTCTTTTGTTAAGCGCGAGCTAACAGATCTTTCGATTTCCCGCTCCAAAGACAAGTTCGACTGGGGCATCGACATCCCTTGGGACACCAACCACGTTATCTACGTTTGGTTCGATGCACTGCTGAACTACATAACCGCAATCGGTTACGGCGAAGATCAAGAGAAGCTAGATAGTTTGTGGCCAGCATCAATCCAGGTAGTTGGAAAAGACATCTTGAGATTCCACGCAGTGATTTGGCCAGCAATGCTCATGGCTGCTGGACTAAAGCCCGCTGAAAGAGTATTTGCTCACGGCTGGCTGTTGGTTGGTGGCGAGAAGATGTCAAAATCCAAACTCACTGGTATTGCGCCAACACAAATCACCGATGTCTTTGGCTCGGACGCTTTCCGCTACTACTTCATGAGGGCAATTGCATTTGGTCAAGACGGTTCATTTTCTTGGGAAGATCTATCAGCCAGATATCAATCAGAGCTAGCTAATGGATTTGGAAACCTTGCCTCGCGCGTGGTTGCAATGATTCACCGATATTTCGGTGGAGCTGTTCCAGAGGGCAAGAATCTAACCGAGGCTGACAAGAAAATCGCAACCGTTGCCGAAGCTTGCGTTCAAGCAGCCGACAAGGCCATGGATCAAGTTGCAATCCAAGACGCGCTAGTTGCCATCTGGGAGCTAGTGGATGAGCTAAATGGCTACCTAACAGAGCAAGAGCCCTGGATTTTAGCCAAGGATGAAGCCAACCGTGAGCGGCTTGCCACCATCCTGGTCACCTCCCTTGAGGGCGTTAGAGCCTTAGCTGTGTTGCTTTCTCCTTTCACTCCAAAAGCCAGCGCAAAACTCTGGACGGCAATCGGAGGCTCCCTGGGCGATCTTGCAGATCAGCCACTTTTGGAAGCTGCCAACTGGGGACAGCTGAAGCCAGGAACTCAAATTGGCGAATTGGAATCGCTGTTTCCAAGGATTGAACAAGAAGAAAAGGCTTAGCTTAAGCGCGTGAACGAGCACATTAGATCTCGGCAGTTTTTTGACGCTGACGGAAACCGAGTAAATCTAAGCTACCCAGAACTTCCAGAACCACTTTTGGTTGGAACTTACGACAATCACACCCATCTTGAAATAGCTGATGGCGATCAGCCAATGGATTACCAGGACCACATGAGCCTTGCCGGTCAAGTTGGAATTCTTGGAGCGGTCCAAGTCGGTGTGACATTGGAAAGTTCAAAGTGGTGTGCTGAGGTAGCGGCAAAAGATTCTAGATTGCTCGCGGCTGTTGCAATTCATCCGAACGAAGCCGCTAAGTATGAATCCAAGCAAGCCCTCGATAACGATATCGAAGGGATCGCTTCGCTAGCTCGAGAACCAAGAGTTCGCGCTATTGGTGAGACCGGTTTAGATTTTTTCAGAACTGAAGATACTCAAGGAATTAAGTTTCAGCAATACTCGTTCGAGCGTCACATTGATATTGCGAAGCAGCACAACCTTGCCCTGCAGATTCATGATCGTGACGCCCACGACAAAGTGGTAGAAACTTTGCTTCGAGTTGGCGCACCAGACAAAGTCGTCTTTCACTGCTACTCGGGAGATCTCGAGCTGGCAAAAATATGCACCGACAATGGTTGGTATACATCCTTCGCCGGGAACATCACGATCAAGCGCAACCAACACCTTCGCGACTCACTAAAGGCGATGCCAAAGACCAAGATTCTGGTTGAAACGGATGCCCCGTTTCTAACTCCTGAGCCACTGCGTGGCCGCCCCAACGCCCCGTACCTTGTTCCAATTACGGTGCGGTTTATGGCGCAGCAGCTGGGAATGGATGCCAACGAGCTCTCTGGCCAAATAGCCCAAAACACCATCGAGGTCTACGGATCCTGGGACAACTAATGGTTGAGCTACTGGGTTCAGGGGAGATCAGGCGCTTAGCAACAGAGCTAGACCTAAAGCCGACCAAAAAGCTTGGTCAGAACTTCGTGATAGATCCGAACACCATCCGCAAAATTGTTGGTGCTGCAAATCTTTCTCCCAGGGACAAAGTTGTTGAAATTGGACCAGGACTTGGCTCACTGACCCTTGGTTTGTTGGAAAAGGTCAATTCACTAGCAGTTATCGAATTCGATAGCCGTTTGGCAAATCGGCTAAAGCAGACCCTGGACCAAAGAGCCTCGGGGCATAAGTGCCACATCATCTCTGCCGATGCCATGAACGTCACCGAGTTGCCCTTTGAACCAGATGCGCTGGTGGCAAATCTTCCCTACAACATCTCGGTTCCAGTACTTCTGCACTTCATGGAAACCTTTCCAACTCTGACTAAGGGTTTAGTTTTAGTCCAAGCAGAAGTCGCCGCTCGGTTGATTGCCCCTCCGGGGTCAAAAACTTATGGTTCTCCAAGTGCCAAATTGGCTTGGTACGCAAAGGCTTCATCAGGGGGAGTGGTCTCAAGAAATATCTTTTGGCCGATTCCCAATGTTGATTCCGCACTGGTCTATTTCGAAAAACGAGAAGAAGAATTCCCTGCTGCACTTCGCCTAGAAGTGTTTAGAGTTATTGACGGAGCATTTGCTCAGCGGAGAAAAACTCTTCGCCAGGCACTTTCGGATTGGGCAGGCTCGCCTGGCGAGGCGGAGCGGATATTGGTCGAAGCTGGAATATCTCCACAAGCACGCGGTGAAGATTTGATGATTGATGATTTTGTAAGGTTGGCGAGTAAGAAGTGATTTTTGAAAAAGACTTTCGCCAGGTAACCCCGGCATCTGTTGCTACCGCCTACTTTTCGACTAGCGCGGCCAGGGTCTTCAATATTCTCAACGATCCTTCTTCGTGGGCACAGAGTAGAACACCAAGAGTTTCCTCGGCTACCTTGCCATCCAAGATAGTTTTGTCCTTCGATGGAAATGAGCGCGCCACCGTTTCGATAACTTCCTGGAACACGGACTTTAGTCAGCTAGAGGTTGTACTGGATGGCTTCCCAGACGATTCCGCAAAATCAGCACTTGAGTCTTACTGGTTGGCAATTTGGAAGATGTTGGTTGGCCGATTGGGCACCCGCTCTTGTGTAGTTGCCTCGAGCCCGGCGAAGGTGAATGTTTACTTCGCGGTTGGGGCCTTTTTGAAAGACGGCTTTCATGAGGTCGCCAGCTGCTACCAAGCTTTGAGTCTTCGAGAGGTCGTGAGCGTTGAATTAGAAGGTAAGTTCTCAATAAGCTTTGCCGGCCCCTTTGCAGAGTCAAGCAAGCAGCTTGTGCCCACAGACGCCACCAATTTGGTCTACAAAGCAGGTATTGCTCTGCAGAAGCTCAGCACAGCCGTTAAACCTAAATTAGTCGCATTCACAATTCACAAATCTGTTCCAATCGCCGGAGGTATGGCTGGAGGCTCCGCTGACGGTGCAGCTGCACTTGTGGCCCTAAACCAGTTGTTCTCAGCTGGTTCGGAAGCCAAACTCCCAAAAGCCGCCGCCAAGCTTGGATCGGATGTCCCGTTCTCACTGCAGGGCGGAACAGCAATTGGAACAGGTCGGGGTGAGAACCTATCGAAGATTGAAACAGGAGCAGTCTTGCACTGGGTGATGACGCCATCTCAAATTGGACTTTCCACTCCCGATGTTTATCGCAAGCTCGACATCCTGCGAACCGAGGCCGGAGTGGATGTATCAATCCTGGAACAGCCCGAGGTGCCATCGGAGCTGGTAGCAGCCCTGGTTGCAGGAGACGCAATCGAGGTTGCAAACTACATGCACAATGATTTAGAAATTGCTGCATTGGCTCTAAGGCCAGAACTTGCAGAAACCATCGAGGCTGGAAGAAAAGCAGGAGCGTTGAAGTCGATGGTTTCTGGATCTGGACCAACCATCGCTCATCTTGCTAAAGATCGAATTCACGCCGAGCAAATAGCCAATCGCCTAGCTGGCGCAGGATTACCTTCAATTGCAACTCACACATCCGTTTCCGGCACACGCTTGGAGAACTAGTTGGCGCATCTACTAGGAGCTGAGCGAATTAGGCTCAGCTTTGCAACCACGGAAGTCTTCAAAGATCTAACTATTGGAGTTCAAGACGGCGACCGTATTGGCATAGTAGGTAAAAACGGTGATGGTAAATCAACTCTGCTTCGACTCTTTGCAAAAACCCAGGAACCGGATTCGGGACAGATTACTATGCGGAGCGATGTGAGCATCGGAATGCTTGACCAAGTGGATGACTTCCTGCCCGATCAGAGCATTTCCCAGGTTGTCATTGGGGATCTTGCCGAGCACGAGTGGGCCGGTAATCCAAAAATTCGCGATATCTTTGCAGGTCTTTTAGCTGACTTCGATTTCGACCAGAAGGTAGCGCAGCTTTCGGGTGGCCAAAGACGACGGGTGGCATTAGCGGCTCTACTGGCAGGTGACTGGGACATCCTGATGTTAGATGAGCCAACTAACCATTTGGACATTGAAGGCGTGGCCTGGCTTGCCCAACATCTAAAGTCTCGCTGGGGCAAAGCTAGCTCGGGATTGCTACTGGTCACCCACGACCGCTGGTTCTTGGATGAGGTTTGCAACTTGACCTGGGAAGTTCACGACGGCGTTATTGATATCTACGATGGCGGCTACGCGGCATACATTCTCGAGCGCAACGAGCGGGCCAGGTCTCAGGCTGCCAGTGAATCAAGAAGACAGAATCTACTCCGTAAGGAACTGGCGTGGCTTCGCCGAGGAGCCCCGGCAAGAACCACCAAGCCTAAGTTTCGTATCGATGCTGCTAACGAGCTGATTGCCAATGAACCGCCACCAAGAGACAGTGTGAACCTGGCCAAGCTTGCCACCACTCGCTTGGGAAAAGATGTTTTAGATATCGAGAATCTCTACTACTCAATCGATGGTCTGCAGCTTATATCTGATGTGACTCTTCGCTTGGGTCCAGGAGATCGAATCGGTCTACTTGGAGCTAATGGCGCGGGTAAGACAACTTTGCTGAAGTTGATTTTGGGTTCACTCACTCCCACCAAGGGTCGAGTAAAGCTTGGCAAAACTGTAGTGCCTGCAATTTTGAGTCAAGAGGTTCGCGAGCTTGATGAGTTCGCCGATCAGCGAATCTTCGAACTCATTGCTCGAGAAAAGCGCACCTTTGTTGTTGACAAGAAGGAAGTTGGAATTTCTCAACTGGTCGAGCAGCTTGGATTTACTAGCCTTCAACTACAAACACCAATTGGTGATTTATCCGGTGGTCAAAAAAGACGGCTTCAACTTCTAAGGTTACTTTTTGGCGAACCAAACCTATTGATTCTTGATGAGCCGACCAACGATCTTGACACCGACATGCTTGCTCAGGTCGAGGACCTTTTGGATTCTTGGCCCGGGACATTGATTGTTGTAAGTCACGATAGGTATCTTCTGGAAAGAGTCACCGATATGCAATATGCTCTGCTGGGCGATGGGGGACTTAGACATTTACCTCGCGGTGTTGATCAGTATCTCGAACTACGTAAATCAGGCGGGGTGCAGGAAGATACACCTGCCGCTAAAGCAAGTTCTGGGGCACAGGATAGGGCGAGCCAGAAAAATCTTCAGCGGCTCGAACGGGCAATTGCCAAGGCAGAAGCTGAAGAAACTGAGGTTCGAGCGAATCTGGAAAAGCATGACCCGGCTGACTACGAAGGCTTGGCTGCCTTGGCTGCCAGAGCCAGTGAGCTAGCCACGAAACGGGACCAGCTCGAGGCTAGCTGGTTGGCCGAAAGCGAGAATCGGGCCTAAGCACTCAAGGTTTCTGGCAGACTTAGGGGGTAATCGGGCCTTGCTTGATTGTGATCCGCCCTAGTGTAACGGCAGCACGGCGGCCTTTGGAGCCGTAGAGTTCAGGTTCGAATCCTGAGGGCGGAGCGAAAACCGATTGGGAGAAGTTGATGTCAGATAAAGGGCTTGTCTGCGTAGTACTTGCAGCCGGCAGCGGAACCAGAATGGTTTCCGCCACCCCAAAGGTTATGCACCAGTTAGCTGGGCGCACTCTAATTGGTCACGTTATGGCAACAGCCACTTCCCTGAAGACTTCGGGAGTCTATGTTGTGCTTCGTCATCAAAAAGAACTCATCAGCGAATACCTAACCAAAAGCTATCCAGCTGCCATTCAGGTAGAGCAGGACGAAATTGCAGGCACTGGTCGTGCGGTTGAAGTAAGCCTTTCAAAAATTCCAGCTGACTTTGCAGGCGATGTTCTGGTTATCAGTGGAGATGTTCCACTGATGGACACCCAAACACTTACCGACTTGGTCGCAGCTCACAGATCTGGAAAAGCCTCGGCAACTATTCTCACTGCTTTATTGGAAGACCCATCCGGCTACGGCAGAATCATTCGCGGAAGCGATGGCCAGGTTGCCAAGATAGTTGAGCACCTAGATGCTTCCGAGGCAGAGCTTGCGATTTCTGAAATCAACGCTGGCGTTTATATCTTTGATGCTTCGGACTTGCGCCAGGCGCTATCTAAGCTTCAGTCACACAACGCCCAGGGGGAGCGCTACCTAACTGACGTCGCTGCGTTGCTTGTAGAAGGCGGCCATCCAGTGATGGCTGAGATAGTTTCCGATAACTGGTTGGTTCACGGCATCAACGATCGAGTTCAGTTAGCTGAAGTCGCCAAAGAACTAAACAACCGCATCTGCAAAGCTTGGCAGCTCTCTGGCGTCACAATCTTGGACCCGGAGTCAACTTGGATTGATGTTCAAGTCACAATTGGCCAGGACGCAACCATTCATCCATCGACACATCTTCGGGGACTAACTTCCATCGGGGCTAATGCCGAAGTTGGACCATCGGTAGTTATCGAAAACAGTACGGTCCATGAAGCGGCCAAAGTTGGCCCATTTGCTTACCTGCGAGCTGGAACCGACCTTGGCAAGAGCGGCAAGATTGGCTCCTTCGTTGAGACCAAAAATGCCAAAATTGGCACCGGATCTAAGGTTCCTCACCTGTCTTATGTGGGGGATGCTGAAATCGGCGAGGGTTCAAACATCGGAGCGGGAACGATTTTTGCCAACTACGACGGAGTGAACAAGCACACCTCCAAGATTGGCTCGTTCGTTCGAACAGGCTCGCAAAACGTCTTTGTTGCGCCCATTACGATTGGAGATGGAGCCTACACAGCGGCCGGCACAGTGGTTCGTAAAGATGTAGCTCCAGGAGAACTGGGAATGAATGTTTCACCACAGCGCAGCATTGCTGACTGGGTCATAAACAAGCGTCCTGGGACTACCTCCGCAGAAGCAGCTTCCAAAAACAAGTCCAAGTAGAAACTAGGAGCCCGCAGTTGACCATTAAGACCACCGGAGAAAAAAGACTGGCATTGGTTAGCGGAAGAGCCCATCAGGGCCTTGCGGAAGAAGTAGCAGCACTACTTGGAACCACACTTGTACCAACAACTGCATACGACTTTGCTAACGGAGAAACCTTCGTTCGATTTGAAGAAAGCGTCCGCGGTGTGGACGCTTTTGTCATTCAGTCTCATCCTTCTCCAATCAACCACTGGTTGATGGAGCAGTTGCTAATGGTCGATGCTCTAAAGCGCGCAAGCGCAAAGAGAATTACCGTCGTTGCACCTTTCTTTCCCTACGCTCGTCAGGACAAAAAGCACAAGGGACGTGAGCCAATTTCAGCTCGCCTAGTCACCGATCTTTTCAAAGCCGCTGGAGCGAACCGAGTGATGTCAGTTGATCTTCACTCACCTCAGATTCAGGGATTTTTTGACGGACCGGTAGATCACCTTTGGGCGTTGCCTATGCTTGCAGATTTTGTAAAAGATAAATGGGGCAATGAAGAGCTGACAGTTGTTTCCCCAGATTCAGGACGAGTTCGAGTGGCAGATATTTGGGCTGATCGCCTAGGAGCTCCTTTGGCCATCATCCACAAGCGTCGCGACGCAAACGTGCCTAACAAAGTCTCAGTTCACGAACTAGTTGGCGAGGTTGAAGGCCGCACCTGCGTGCTAGTTGACGACATGATTGATACCGGCGGAACCATCGTGGCTGCCGCCAAAGCCCTAAAAGACAACGGTGCCAAGCGCGTTATCGTTGCAGCCACCCACGCGGTCCTATCAGACCCAGCTGTTGAGCGCCTTTCGGATGCTTCGGTTGATGCAGTGGTTGTGACCAACACCTTGCCAATTACCCCAGACAAAGAATTCGACAAGTTGACCGTTTTGTCCATCGCGCCTTTGATTGCAAAGGCAATCACGGCGGTATTCGGAGATGACTCAGTCACTTCCCTATTCCCTGGCCAGTCTTAGGGTTTGATTCCGCTAGCTAGCTAGCGGTATGCTGATAAATAACAACGGCGAGGGCTTCCTTGCGGAAGCCGTTATCGACGGGGTTTCTTCGGACCAGTTCCCAGATCCTCGCGTTCAACGCTTGAGTAGAAAAAAGAATTATCAAGTTCAATTAGGGCTTGCTATCTAGTAAAGGGAATGAAAATGGCAGAAAACAAACTAGTTGCTGAAGTTAGAACCAACTTCGGCAAGGGTGCAGCGCGTAAGTTCCGCGCAGCCGGAAAGACTCCAGCAGTTATCTACGGCCACGGCTCAGAGCCAAGGCATATCACGCTTCCAGCTCATGAGGTTGCTCTTGTGCTTCGTCACAAGAACGCGCTGATTGATTTGGACATCGCAGGTTCAGCTCAGCTAGTACTTGTAAAGTCCGCAACCAAGGATGTTGTCACACAGGTGATTGAGCACGTTGACCTTATCGAGATCAAGAAGGGTGAGCGCGTACACGTTGAAGTTCCAGTTCACGTTGTTGGCGAGTCCCTGTCTGGTACCACCATCGATCTTGAGCACAAGACGCTAAAGCTAGAGGTTGATGCAACCAGTATTCCTGAGTTCGTTGAAGCTGTATTCAACAAGGAAGGTGCCGGTTTCCACTTGCTCGCCAAGGACATCGTCATTCCTGCTGGCGCCAAGCTAGAACTAAAACCAGATGAGCTAATTGCTTCGGTTGTAATCACCGCAGCTGGCAAGAACGAGGAACCAGCTGCAGCTGCAGCTGAGGCTGCTCCTGAGGCAGCTAAGGCTCCGGACGCTAAAGCTGACTAATACCTTTTTAGTAGTTGGGCTCGGCAACCCCGGGCCCAACTACGCACTTAACCGCCACAACGTAGGGCAGATGTTGCTAGATGTTGTTGCGGCCAGATTCGGCGAAACCTTCAAGGCCCACAAGTCAAACGCACTGGTAGCTGAAGTGAAAATTATTGGTGGACCAAAGCTCATTTTGGCCAAGCCGCTGTCTTTTATGAATCTTTCCGGCGGGCCAACTTCTTCTCTCATGAACTTTTACAAACTAGACCCTGAGTCATTGATTGTCGCCCACGATGAACTAGACATACCGCCAGCTACTTTCAGATTGAAGCAGGGCGGCGGACACGGTGGCCACAACGGAACCCGCGACATCATCTCAGCGATTGACAGCAATGATTTTGCTCGTATCCGACTTGGAATCGGAAGACCACCTGGATCGGCCGATGCAGCAGACTACGTGTTGAAGAATTTCTCGAGTTCAGAGAAAACTGAGCTTGCAGTCACGCTCGAGATTGCAGCTGACGCGCTTGAGGAAATGGCGCGCAATGGCATCGTGGCCGCTCAGGCAAAATTCCACGCACCAGGCGAGAGCGGTACTGCTTAGACTTGAGCTTGTGAAAAAGCACGGGGTACTCGCGCGCCTGGGCCAGGGCTACCCGTTTGCAAAACTTCAGTCAAACCTTGAAAACTCAAGGATTTCCATCGTTGCACCTCAGAGTGCAAATTCATTTTTGCTGACATTGTTTTCTGAGCTCAAAGGCGATACGCCCCCAATTCAACTGATCGTTGCATCAACAGGACGTGAGGCTGAAGACATTGAACAAGAGCTTGCCTATTTAGATCCCAAAGCGGAGATTCTGCTTTTTCCATCTTGGGAAACACTCCCGCACGAGCGGCTAAGCCCAAGCGCTGAAACGGTGGGTCGGCGCTATCAGACACTAGCCCGTCTGCACGAGTTGTCCTTGAAGCCACCGGTTCACCAGGTCTATGTTTTGATTTCAATTCGTGCAGCCCTGCAACCAATAGTTGCCGGTTTAGAAAAGTTCCCACCGTTATCGCTTGTTCAGGGCAAGGACTACCTGCTTCCTGAGTTATCACTCAAGCTAGTTGAGCAGGCCTACCAGCGAGTGGACATGGTTTCACGTCGTGGGGAATTTGCAGTCCGCGGTGGAATTCTTGATATCTTCCCGACCACCGCTGAGCACGCGGTGCGGCTAGAGTTTTTCGGCGATGAGCTGGAGGAAATTAGAGAATTCTCTGTTGCCGATCAGCGCTCGTCAACCACGAAGCTCGAGAAGTTAACTCTTTATCCTGCCAGGGAACTGATCATCACGCCTGCGGTGGCTTCAAGGGCAAGGGAGATGATGCATGAGTTCCCAAACCTCTCCGCGATGCTGGAGAAAATCTCACTTGGTATGCCAGTTGAGGGCATGGAGTCTCTTGCGCCAGCTCTTGCCGATGCGATGGTTTCCATATTTGATTACCTCCCAAAGAACGTGACCGTTGTGC
>JBILXL010000095.1:0-4207 GCA_044378505.1 Rhodoluna sp.
CATCATCATGCAGGCTATCCAAGATGGTGTCGTTGACTCCGGACTTGTGAATCACTACTACTGGTGGGAACTAGCTGCCGAAATTGGTGAAGAGAACATGAAGCCTGAAATCGCCTGGTTCAAAGATGGCGACACTGGAAACCTAATCAACGTTGCAGGTGTTACAGTACTTAGCGATAACCCAAGTGCAAATGTCTTTGCCAAGTGGTTGCTTGGTGACACCGCGCAAAAGTACTTCGTGGAGAGAACTCGGGAGTATTCCTTGACTGGTGTCCCTGAAGTTGCTGGGCTAAAGCCTCTCAAGGAGATCAAGGCTCCAGCTATTGATTTATCGGATCTTGATTCGCTAGGTGAAACTCTTGAACTAATTCGTAAGGCCGGATTGCTCTGATAAACAACAAGGGTGCGAAACCGCCGCTAGCGATCTGGTTAGTGGCAGTTGTTGCCGTCTTGTTATCTCTAATCCCCTTTGGCTATCTTCTGGTTCGAGTGTTCGGAGCAGGATTTGATTCATTTGTTGAATCAATTGAAAGAACAAGAACTCTCGAGCTGCTAGCAAATTCACTTCTACTGGCAATAGCGGTGTCGCTTTCAGCGATGCTGATTGGAACACTCCAAGCTTGGATTGCAGTGAGATCAAATCTGCCGGGTAGAAAAGCGTTTGCTGTGTTGGCAGCTTTGCCTCTGGCGATACCTTCTTACGTGGCTGCATATTCTTGGGTAGCTGTGATTCCTGGTTTCGGCGGATTCTTTGCTGCGTGGCTATTGCTAACTGTTGGAACCGCTCCGCTGGTCTACCTTTCTGTTTCGGCAGCTCTTGCTAGATTTGACTCAGCAACTGAAGAGGTTGCCTCCTCATTGGGTGCAGGAAAGTTTGCTGTTCTTAGGAAAGTCACCTGGCCAAACATCAAGGGAGCCACCTTTTCAGGTGGGCTTCTTTCAGCGCTTTATGTACTCAGTGATTTTGGTGCTGTAAGCATTGTTCGCTACGACACCTTTACTAGAGCCATCTATAACGCCTACCGAGCCAGCTTCGATAGAAACTTGGCTGCAACGCTTGCTTTGATTTTGGTTGCTGTGACTGTTCTGGTTTTAGTCGTTGAATCAAGATCCAGAGGCAGAAAGCCTATTGGCACTGTGATTGCTAACCGACTAAACCGGATTGACCTTCGAGTATGGAAGCTTCCACTGGTTGCGCTCCTTACTGGAATTGCCAGTGTGAGTCTTGTTGTCCCGCTTGCCAGCCTCACCAGGTGGTCTATCGTCGGTTTACCGGATACTGATTGGCGGGAAGTTTATGAAGCGCTGTTTAGTTCGATCCATCTTTCGGTTTCGGGTGGAATGCTAACTGCCTTGCTTGCGGTTGCGATTGCTCTGGTTGTGGTGAGATTCAAAACTCGTCTTGGGTTCGTTCTTGAGAGATCGGTTTGGCTAACTCACGCAACTCCTGGCATCGTTGTTGCGCTTTCCTTGGTGTACTTCTCGAACCAAGTTGCACCTTGGATCTACCAAACTTTGTTTTTGGTATTGATTGCGTATGTCGCTCTTTTTCTACCAAACGCGCTTTCGGCAATTTCAATTCCGCTAAGTCAGTCACCAACTTCACTAGATGAAGTTTCTGCTTCTTTGGGGCTAACAAAACTGCAGACCCTTCGAAGAGTGGTTCTTCCAATCGCAGGACCAGGAATATTTGCCGCAACCACTCTTGTTATCTTGACCGTTCTGAAAGAGTTGCCAGCGACCCTGCTACTTCGACCAACAGGGGTTGAGACCCTAGCTACCAGACTCTGGACTGAAACTGGAGTAGCTGCATTTTCTACTGCAGCGCCCTATGCATTACTTTTGGTATTGCTGGCAGGAATTCCAGCCTGGTTGCTAAATCGAGCAATTAGAAAAGATCTTGAACCGATAAACGATTTGGAGCGTGCCTAGTGATTCTCACGCTTTCAAACGTTTCTAAATCTTTCGGCACACAATCAGTTCTAAAGGGACTCTCCCTGGACGTAGCCGATGGCGAATTTGTTGCAGTGCTTGGCTCATCGGGATCAGGAAAAACTACTCTTCTTCGTTTGATTGCCGGTTTTGACGAACCGGACTCCGGAGAGATTTCAATTTCTAAAAAGCTCGTTGCTTCAAAGAATGTCTTTGTTGCGGCTGAAGCTAGAAAAGTTGGATACGTGCCGCAGGATGCGGCGCTATTTCCTCACCTTTCGGTTTTTGAAAACGTTGCTTTTGGCCTAAAGGGGCTTAGCAAGGCAGCACGCGTTGATCGCGTGCGCCAGCTACTGAAGCTCGTATCGATGGAAAGTTTTGAGAATCAATCGGCGACCGAGTTATCCGGTGGTCAAAAACATCGCGTTGCTTTGGCTCGTGCGCTAGCGCCCGAACCAGAACTGATTTTGCTTGATGAGCCATTCGCGGCCCTTGATGCGGAACTTCGCACCCGCATTCGCGAAGAAATCAAACAGGTGCTCGACAAAGTCTCCTCCACCACAATCCTGGTCACCCACGATCAAGAAGAGGCGCTGTCGATTGCAGATCGCGTTGCTCTGCTTCGCGATGGAAACTTTGCCCAAGTTGGAAACCCAAGAGAGATTTACTCGGCACCAGTGGATCTAGGTGTTGCAACATTCCTAGGGGACTCAGTGATAGTCGACGGAGTAATTGAATCTGGAAAAGTCAGCACTTCTTTGGGTCAGCTAACTTTGTTGAACTCTGCCAAAGAAGCAAGCCGCGGCAAAGTTGCCATTCGTCCAGAGAACTTCTACTTGCAACCAGATCTAAACGGCGACTCGATTGTTGTTGGAAGACAATTCTTTGGCCACGATGCAGTGGTGGAAGTAAAGACTCCGAAGCAGTTAATCCGAGCTCGATCTTCGGGACCGTTCGCTCCAGAGGTTGGCATGAAGGTCACCGTCTGGGTTCGCGGTGCTGTGAATTTCTACCCAGAGGCCTAGGCGTAAGCGCCAGTTAGCCTAACTGCTCCACCTTCAACGCCCTTAGCGGATGTCACAAATCCTGAAACGTCACTCGCGGTTTCAATCACTCCAAGCTGCCAGGTCTTCACACCCAAAGCATTTAATCTCGCAGAAACTTCTGTGGCTTTGTCTGCAGAAACTACCGCTGCGAAGCCAAGACCAAGATTCCAGGTTCCCTCGAGGGATTCAAGTGAATATGCTCCCCACTCAGCCAAAACTCTAAAGACATTATCTGGTGACCAAGAAGATCTCTCGACTTCTAATGCAACACCAGCAGGAAGAACGCGTGAAAGATTAGCCGCTATACCGCCACCGGTGATATGTGAAAGTGCATGAACTGAACTCCCTAGTTCTGATGCCAGAAGCTGATTCAAGATGCCGGTGTAGAGCATGGTTGGCTCAAGCAGAACTTCCCCCAAAGATCTTGAACCAAACTCAGGAACTGCGTTCCTGTAATCAAGCTTGCTGTCAGCAACAATCTTGCGAACCAGCGAGTAACCATTGGAATGAAGACCTGAGGAAGCCATTCCAAGAACTACGTCGCCAACCCTTACCTTCTCAGGACCCAAAACCTTGGCAGCTTCAACAACACCAACTGCTGCACCTGCAACGTCGTAGTCATCAGGACCTAGCAATCCAGGATGCTCGGCGGTCTCGCCGCCGAGCAATGCCACGTCAACCTTTTTGCAGGCCTCAGCAATACCTCGAACAATGTCGGCAATGCGCTCTGGAACTAGCTTTCCGCAGGCGATGTAGTCGGTCATGAACAGGCTCTTGGCGCCCATCACCACGATGTCATCGACCACCATTCCAACGAGGTCCTGGCCGATGCTGTCGTGCTTGTCGATTGCTTGGGCAATTGCAACCTTGGTGCCGACTCCGTCGGTTGAGGTTGCAAGAAGTGGTTGGTTGTAGCTTTTTAGGAAAGAAACATCCACGGCTCCGGCAAAGCCGCCAAGGGATCCGAACACTTTGTCGTTGTGGGTTGCGCTAACCGCTTTTTTCATGAGGGAGACCGCTAGGTCTCCAGCTTCGGTGTCTACGCCGCTAGCGGCGTAGGGCTCAGTCATTAGCCACCTTGTTGAAGCTGCCATCTACCGGAATTGAGGCAACGCCTTTTTCAAGAAGGTTTTTGCCTAGGCGGTCAGCGGTTGGAAGTTCGATTGGATACTCGCCCGTGAAGCAAGCTGTGCAGAGCTCAGATTCTTTTTGTTCTGAGGCTGCAATCA
>JBILXL010000109.1:0-3641 GCA_044378505.1 Rhodoluna sp.
ACGATCACACTCAATGTGTGCTCAAGAAACATAACTCAATAGTGTTTCGGCGGCCATAGCGGAGGGGAAACGCCCGGTTACATTCCGAACCCGGAAGCTAAGACCTCCTGCGCCGATGGTACTGCAAGGGTGACCTTGTGGGAGAGTAGGACACCGCCGGACTTAATTTAAAGGAGATAGCCACCAATTAATTGGTGGCTATCTTCATTTAAGGAAGAATTAGATCATGACCGATGACGATAAGAGACGCTCTCGTCCAGAGCGTCCAGCCGGAAGGTCCCCAAGGGATGCGCCTTTAGGTCGTGGTCAAAGACAAGATCAGGGTGAGCGGCCGATCTGGCAGCAGCGAGTTGAAATGCAGCGCGATCCAGATCGTGAAAAATCCCCAATCATTCCTGAATCCATAACTCCAAACGATGTAGACATGATCGTTCGGGTTCAGCTCAAGACCCTAACTGCCGAAAACGCCGAAATGGTTGCCAGGCACCTAGCGATGGTGTCACTTTTGATCGACCAAGATCCAGAACTAGCCCATAAGCACGCCCTATCGGCCGCTCGAAGAGCTGGCCGAATAGCTGTAGTTCGAGAAACTGTTGGGGTCACCGCTTATACCGTCGGGGACTACCCACTAGCCCTTCGTGAACTACTTGCTCACCGCAGAATTTCAGGCTCCAACGACCAACTTCCGCTAATTGTTGATTCCGAGCGAGGCATGAACCGACCAGATAGAGCCCTAAAGATGGCAAGAGAAGCCGACAGAAAAACACTGACCCCCGCAGTTCGGGTGAACCTTGCTATTGCTACCAGCGGAGCGCGCTTGGATCTTGGGGAAAACGAACTTGCCTTATCAGAGCTTGAAATTCCCGAGCTGAACCCAGCAAAAGTCTTTGACTACTCTCCACCGCTTTTTCGCGCCTACGCCAACACCCTTGAGATTCTGGGAAGAACAGAAGATGCCAAGAAGTGGGCAGATTTGGCCCAGCGTGCCGAAATTGCTTTGGCTGGAAAACCCGAAGATGTATTAGAAATAGTCGAAGAAATCGAAATTCCAAAGTTCGCCGATCGTCCAAGATTTGATCCAACGGATAAGGCCAGGCCACCGTTTGAAAGAAAACCTTTCGAAAACCGTGGAACTGGCAAATCAAACCGTGGCTTTGAGGGTCCAGGGAATACCGGCAGGAGCGCGCCACGTGGCCGCTAAGATTTTCGATCAGTTTGAAACTTTGCTACTGGATCTTGACGGAGTTATCTACGAGGGCAAAAACGCGGTTGCAGAATCGGTCGAATCGATTACTGCCATTAGTTCAACTGGGATCAAGGTTGGCTACATCACCAACAACTCTTCACGAAAGCCTGAAACCATCGCAGATCAACTGCGTGGTTTTGGTATCGAGCTATCCAATGACGATGTGATCTCCTCCGCACAAGCCGGAGTCGAGCTACTTGCCACAATGATCCCCAAAGGCTCAAAAGTTTTGGTTGTGGGAGGAGATGGACTTCGCTTTGAGGTCCAAGCCGCAGGTTTTGAACTTGTCACACTAAGCGATGTCAAGCCGGCAGCCGTCATTCAGGGTTTTGCGCCTGAAGTTGGTTGGAACAATTTGGCTGAGGCAAGCTACGCAATTCAAGGTGGAGCTAAGTGGGTCGCGACAAATCAAGACTGGACCATTCCCCGCGAAAAAGGCTTGGCTCCAGGCAATGGAACTTTAGTTTCCGCCGTTCACACCGCAGTTGGCCAACTTCCCGTCGTTGCGGGTAAGCCCGAGCGGGCAATTTTTGAAACCGCGATGCGCAAATTTGAAGCCAAGAGTGCGATCTACGTTGGAGATCGACTAGACACCGATGTTGCAGGTGCCAAAAAAGCAGGTCTTAGTTCAGCTCTGGTTATGACCGGAGTCACAACCCGCAAAGAGCTACTGGCTGCAAAGCCCGACTCTAGACCTACCTATATTCTCGAAACTCTCAAGGATTTGCTAAGCGATTATCGCGCCCCTTCCAAGACCAAGCGTGGCTACAAACTCGGGGATGTTGAGGTTGAGCTGCTGGGAGAAAAAGTAGTAGTTACCTATGGCGACCCTAAGTCACTGGATGCTTTGAAGGCGGCCTGCCTGACCATCTGGGACTGCGGAACGCCGATACATCTGCTCGATGTAGAAAGCGCACTTTACGAATAGGCTGTAGGCAAGAAATGAGGAAAGCATGTCAGAACTACTAGATAATCTCTCGGGCGAAATTGCAAAGACTCGCGAGTTGCCACTTGATCAGCAGAGCGCTGCGTTCGAGATTATTCGGCAGAAGCTAGAGGCCATGATTGCCGACTCAAGGCCACAAGACTCTGAGTAATCTCCGAATCGATTTATTGCTTGTTGAGCGAGGCCTAGCAAGATCTCGCGGTCACGCAGCTGACCTAGTCAAAGCCAAGCGCGTGCTAATCGGCACAAAAGAAATCACTAAACCCAGTTCGTCCGTTGCGATGGATTGTGAAATCACAATCATTCCAGCCGATGAGTATGTCTCTCGCGCAGGACTCAAGCTTAAGGGAGCACTCGATGCGTTTGGCGCTCTAGAAGTTGTAGGCAAAACCTGTCTTGACGTTGGAGCATCTACCGGCGGATTCACTGATGTTTTACTTCGCCACGGTGCGGCCAGGGTTGTTGCAATTGATGTGGGACACGAACAGTTCGCTCCCGAGTTGATAAACAACCCGAGAGTTCAATCCTTCGAAGGCATCAACGCTCGTGAAGTAACCCTGGGGGAGCTTCGTGAACTAACCGATGACAAGAATCTGGAAATCGACCTAGTGGTAGCCGATCTATCCTTTATCTCTTTGACCCTGGTTCTTCCGGCACTTGCGGCACTTGCCCCAAAGGCGGATTTTGTACTACTTATAAAGCCTCAATTTGAGGTGGGAAAGCAGTCTTTGAGCGCCTCCGGTGTCGTCTCAGATCACAGACTTCGAGCCTCCGCAATCAAGCAGGTTGTGGATTGTTGCCACGAGCTAGGCCTTGGAATGCTTGGATTAGAGCGGTCTGAATTGCCTGGGACTCACGGGAACATTGAGTACCTGATTTGGATTAGTACTTCAGAGGCTCCAAATCGGTCAAAATGGACTGAGAGAATTGAGCAACTGGCCAGGGAGAGCAAATGACGAATCAGAGACTTGTTCTGCTGGTTTCCCATACCGCTCGTAAAGAGGCCCTTTCGGCAACATTGGAATGCGCAGAAGCGCTCCTAAAGGCCGGCATTACTCCTGTGATGGATCAGCAGGAACGTGCTGAAACCCTCGCCCACGCAAAGACAGTAAGCAACTCTTCTGCAGAGGCAATTCTTGAACTGAGCAAAGATGTCAAAGAATCTGATCTAGAACTTGCCGTGGTGCTTGGGGGAGATGGAACAATTCTCAAAGCTGCAGAGCTTGTCCGAGCTTCTCAGACCCCCTTGCTGGGAATTAACCTAGGTCACGTGGGCTTTTTGGCCGAGAGTGAGAAAAACGAGATCAGCTCAACCATGGCCAGGGTTGTTGCCAAAGACTACCTTGTCAAAGAGCGAATGACCTTAGATGTTGCCGTCAAGCTGAACGGTAAAGAGGTGTACCGAACCTGGGCTCTGAATGAAGCCACGGTTGAAAAAAGCGCCAGAGA
>JBILXL010000022.1:0-14056 GCA_044378505.1 Rhodoluna sp.
AGAGGGCAAGGATTGCTCCAATCCTCCAGTTATTTTCCTAATGCACGGCTTCGGTGCCAACACCTTCTCATTCAGAGAAGTGACCGAACCCTTGAGCCAATTAGGCGATGTCATCGCCTATGACAGACCAGGTTTCGGACTTTCTGAAAGACCGACCAGCTGGGAAGGGGAGAACCCTTACGGATCGATAGGTCAGGATCTGATTCTTGATGAGCTCATCACTGAGTTTGCCAGCGGGCGCGATGTAATCTTGGTCGGGCATTCTGCAGGTGGCACACTTGCTGCACAATATGTGGTGGATAACAAAGATGCCGTCCAAGGATTGATTCTGATATCACCAGCTATTTTGTCAACCGGTGGGTCACCTAGTTGGTTGAACTGGGTGTTTAGCATCCCGCAACTAGATCACCTAGGACCGCTACTGGTTTCATCAATTGCCTCCAGCGGCATGGATCTCCTAAACGAATCTTGGTACAACAAAGACCTAATCACTGAGGAAGTTAAAGCCGGCTACCGCGAACCACTTAGTGTCATCGGCTGGGAAGAAGGCTTCTGGGAATTCAACCGAGCCCCTAGAGCATTTGACATAAAGGATCGTCTCACCGAGTTAAACGTTCCAACACTTCTTATTACGGGCGATTCCGACACGGTGGTTGCTACCGCGGATACCGTCAAGCTCGCTGAAATGATCAAGGACTCGGTGCTGTTCGTGATCCCTAAGTCCGGCCACTTAGCTCAAGAGGAGACGCCCGAGGACACCATGAAGGCAATTCGAGTGGTTTGGGGCATTCTCACAAGGTAGTTCGGGAACAAACTCGACAGCTTTAGAGTTGGCTTTAGTTAGTCAATGGTAAGAAAGCTCTAAGAAAGTGAAGCAGATGGAAATCAAGTTTGGTTTAGACACCTTTGGGGACATGACCCTAAAGGATGACGGCACGCCAGAAACTGCCGGCCAGGTGCTTCGAAACGTAGTTGCCGAGGCCGTTCACGCTGAAGCCGTTGGCCTAGATAGCTTTGATATTGGCGAGCACCACAGAGATGACTTTGCGGTGACTTCCCCCGACACAGTGCTAGCTGGAATTGCGACTCAAACCAAGCGCATCAAACTCGGATCCGGCGTGACAGTTTTATCCTCAGAAGACCCAGTTAGGGTTTACCAAGCTTTCGCGACGGTAGATGCTTTATCCAATGGGCGAGCTGAGATCACCGCCGGTCGCGGATCTTTCATTGAATCTTTCCCACTGTTTGGATATGAACTCGCAGACTATGGAGATCTATTCGAGCAAAAGCTCGAACTGCTAGTTGAACTACTAAAGGAAAAGCCAGTGACCTGGTCTGGCAGCGTTCGCGCGCCACTTGTCAACCAAGAGGTTTACCCAAAAACTGAATCGGGACGCATTCCTCTTCGCGTGGGAGTGGGAGGTTCCCCTGACTCTGTGATTCGTGCTGCAAGATTAGATGCTGCACTCGCGCTTGCAATCATCGGTGGCGATCCGGCAAGATTTGCACCATTTGCAAAGTTGTATCGCGACTCGATGGAAAAATTCGGTCACGAGCTTAGACCGATCTCGATTCATTCCCCAGGTCACATCGCAGAAACTGACGAGCAGGCCATCGAAGAACTCTGGCCAAGCTACCAAGCAAGTTTTGGTCGTATTGGTCAAGAGCGCGGCTGGGGTCCAATGACAAAGGGTCACTATCTGGATGAAGTTCATAATGGCAGCTTGTATGTCGGTTCGCCAGAGACCGTGGCTCAGAAGATGGCCTACGCGATCAAGGCTGTTGGTGCTCAAAGATTTGATTTGAAGTACTCAACAGGACCGATGCCTCACTCCAAGCTGATGAAGTCCATTGAGCTACTTGGAACCAAGGTTGTTCCAAGGGTCGAAGAGCTTTTGGCCGAGCAACTAGTTGGCTAGCTCTGGCTTTTTCGCTTTAGGTCATATTCTTCGGAAGTTCACTTAGTTTCTGGTCCAATCAACCAATTCCCTCATTCAAACCCTCCTAGACTGATTCAAACTGTGGTCAGCTTCGAGGAGTAATTGAATTGAACTACCGAGCACTGCTTAGTGAATACTTTGGCACCACCGTTCTGGTAGCAACCGTTGTTGGCTCTGGAATCATGGGCACCAACCTCTCCGATGACACACTTGTTGCCCTATTGGTCAACGGACTCTCAACAATTTTTGTCTTAGGGATCTTGATCCTTACTTTGGGTACGGTTTCCGGAGCACACTTCAACCCACTGGTGACAATTGCATTGGCCCTTAGCAAGCAGTTCCCAACCAAGCAGATTCTTCCCTACGTGTTGTCTCAAGTGCTCGGTGGCATCTACGGCGCCATTATTGCCAACGTGATGTTTTCTCAGGCCATCTTTCAGATTTCAACTACTGCAAGATTCAACGCCGGAACGGCAATCGGTGAGGTCATGGCCACAACCTTGCTGCTGTTTGTGATCTTGTCGCTGCTTAGAACTGACCGAGCTAATCTAATTGCCCTGGCAGTTCCTGGCGTTATTGGGGCTGCTTACTTCTTTACCTCTTCAACCTCGTTTGCAAACCCTGCAGTGACCATCGGAAGAATCTTTAGCGACACCTTTGCCGGTATCGCTCCTGAAAGCGTGATTGGATTTATTGCGTTCCAGATAGTTGGCGCAGCGATAGCTCTTGGTTTAGTAAATCTGATGTTTGCGAAGAAGCGCTAAAAAAGATTTAAGCGAAAGCCTCAATTGGCGGGCACGAGCAAACTAGGTTTCGATCGCCGTGCACTGAATCCACACGTCTAACCTTCGGCCAGAACTTGCCCTGGTGTTGACCGGCAACTGGGTAAACCGCCAGCTTTCGCGAGTACGGGTGATCCCAGTCTTCAGCCAACATTCTCGCGGTGTGCGGGGCTTGTCTCAAAGGGTTATCTTCGGCACTCCATTCACCGTTTCCAAGCTGGTTGATCTCGCCCTTGATGGAAATCATCGCGGAGATGAATCGGTCGAGTTCAGCCTTTGGTTCAGATTCAGTTGGCTCAATCATTAGCGTTCCGGAAACCGGGAAGCTCATGGTTGGAGCGTGGAAGCCGTAGTCAATCAATCTCTTGGCAATGTCATCCACCGATACTCCGGTGTCCTTGGTCATGCCTCGAATATCGATAATGCACTCGTGGGCAATTAGTCCTTCGTTGCCGGTATAAAGCAGCGGGAAGTGATCCTTTAGTTTCATGGCGATGTAGTTTGCTGACAGCACGGCAACCGAAGTGGCATCGCGCAGACTTTGGTTTCCCATCATGCGAATGTAGGCCCAAGAAATTGGCAGAATCGAGGCCGAACCAAACGGAGCACCTGAGATAGGTCCAAAGTTTGGAAACTCAATTTGAGCTAGCGAGTGGCCAGGTAGGAATGGAGCAAGGTGAGATCTTGCTGCAACTGGACCAACACCAGGACCGCCACCACCGTGAGGGATGCAGAAAGTCTTGTGCAGGTTCAGGTGCGAGACGTCTCCACCCAGAAGCCCAAACTTGGCATATCCAACAACAGCGTTGGTGTTGGCACCGTCGATGTAAACCTGTCCACCGGCCTGGTGAACCATTTCACATATGTCAGCAATTGCTTCTTCGTAAACTCCGTGAGTCGAAGGGTAGGTGACCATCAGTGCCGAGAGCTTGTCACCGGCTTCACTGATTTTGGTTTTGATATCTTCAAGGTCCACGTTGCCAAGCTCGTCGCAGGCAACAACAACAACCTTCATGCCGGCAAGCACCGCAGATGCTGCGTTGGTTCCGTGGGCTGAGGAAGGAATCAGGCAAATCTCTCGCTGAGAATCTCCGCGCGATAGGTGGTACCCGCGAATAGCCATAAGGCCCGCTAGCTCGCCTTGGCTTCCAGCATTTGGCTGAAGAGAAATTGCGTCATAACCGGTCACATCGCAGAGCCAGCCTTCAAGTTCAGAAATCAAAGAGAGGTAGCCCTGGATGTCTTCCTTGGGGGAGAAGGGGTGCAGGTTCGAAAACTCAGGCCAGGTGACAGCCTCCATTTCGGTGGTGGAGTTGAGCTTCATGGTGCACGAGCCCAGTGGAATCATTCCGCGATCGAGAGCGTAATCAAAATCCGATAGGCGCTTTAGGTAGCGAAGCATTGCAGTTTCGGAGTGGTGAGAGTTAAAGACCTGGTGGGTCAAATACTCTGACTTGCGATCAAGCCCTGCGACTCTGAGCAGGCCAGATGGACGATAGCCGTAGGAAACTTTCTTGGCACCAAATACTTCTGAAATCTGGCTGAGGGTTTCTGGACTGATGGTTTCATCGATCGAAATTCCGATTGTTGAGTCGTTGACTACTCGCATTGTCAGATTCCGCTGCCTACCCTTAGCAAAAATTGCCTTGGCATCGACTCCTGTGACCTGGAAAGTATCAAAGAAGTCAGTTTCTGAAATTGAAAGTCCAGCTGCCCTTAGGGAATCAGCCAGTGCGTGAGCTTTCAAGTGAACCTCGAGAGCTATTGAGCGCAACCCCTTTGGTCCGTGGTAGACGGCATACATTCCAGCCATAACTGCAAGAAGCACTTGAGCGGTGCAAATATTCGATGTTGCTCGCTCACGCCTGATGTGTTGCTCTCTAGTCTGAAGAGTTAATCGGTAAGCGGGAGCCCCATCGGCATCCAAAGACACTCCAACTAATCTTCCCGGCATAGATCTTTCTAGATCCTCACGAACAGCTAGGTAGCCAGCGTGAGGACCACCGAATCCCATTGGAACGCCAAAACGCTGGGTGGTTCCAACAACGATGTCTGCACCGGCTTCTCCCGGAGGCGCGATCAAGCAAAGAGCTAGCAGATCAGCTACGGCTACCGCCATGGCGTTCACAGTGTGAGCTGCGTCGAAGATTGGCTTTAGCTGTGTCAAT
The DNA here is from genome assembly GCA_044378505.1 of Rhodoluna sp. Lineage (GTDB taxonomy): Bacteria > Actinomycetota > Actinomycetes > Actinomycetales > Microbacteriaceae > Rhodoluna. The sequence continues at coordinate 4,891 of JBILXL010000022.1, forward strand.
CTTCCAGAGGATCCTGGATACTGCACCATCACACCAAAGTATTCGCCCGCTAATTCGGCCGCACCCTTGGCTGCGTCGAAGTAGGCGATTGTGATTCCAACCGGCTGCGCTCTGTGCTCTAGCAGCGATTTGGTCTGCGGCATGGTGTCGGAGTCAACGTAAAAAACGTTGCTTTCGTTTGTTGAAGACCTGCGTGAGAGCAACATGGCTTCTGCAGCGGCTGTTGACTCATCAAGCATCGAAGCGTTGGCTGTTTTCATTCCGGTTAGGTCATTGACCATGGTCTGGAAATTGATGATTGCCTCTAGGCGACCCTGGGAGATCTCAGGCTGGTAAGGCGTATAAGCGGTGTACCAGGACGGGTTCTCAAGAACGTTTCGTTTGATAACCCCTGGCGTGAAAGTGCCGTAGTAGCCCTGACCGATAAGTGATGTTGTGATTTTGTTGTTGTTGGCGTGCTCGCGAAGAGCATTCAAAGTTTCTTGTTCGGTAAGTGGATCGGGAAGTTTGCCTTCTCCTTCAAATTGGATCGCCTTCGGCAAGGCGACTGCCATGAGTTGATCTAGGGAAGAGTAGCCAAGTTCTTTGAGCATGGCTGATTGTTCTTGCGGGGTGGGGCCAATGTGACGGTATTTGAAGTCTTTGTGCTCAGGAAGCAATTTTGAGCTAGCCCTCTCCGGTTAGTGCGGCGTATTCCTCGTGAGTAAGGAGGGTTGGAAGCTCGGTAAATCTAATCTTGATTAGCCATCCAGCACCGAATGGGTCATGGTTTACAAGTTCTGGATTGCCGGACACAACATCGTTTACCTCAACGATTTCACCATCAACTGGAGCGTAGAGCTCACCGACGCTCTTGGTGGATTCAATCTCACCGCAGATCTTCATATAAGTAGTAGAAGATCCGACCTTTGGCAGGTCAACAAAAACAATGTCACCAAGCTTCTCGGCGGCGTATTCGGTGATACCCACGGTGGCAACATCGCCCTCGATTGATAGCCACTCGTGCTCTTTGGTGTATTTCAGACCTTCGCGGTTGATCATCCTGGATTTTTCCTTTAGGGGGTTTGGTTAGTTCTTGGGTCTTTTGTAAAAGGGCAGTTTCACAACTGTAAACGGTGTCATAGCTCCTCTGATGTCTACGCTAATAGGCGTGTCGATTTGCGCAAAATCGGAACCAACGTAGGCCATTGCTACTGGAAACCCAAGGGTTGGGGACAGGGCACCAGATGTCACAACCCCCATAGGAGAGCTGGAACCTTCAACAAAAACTTCATAGTCTGCGCGGGCTGCGCGTTTACCTTCGCCGGCAATTCCAACCAGAGTCTTTGTTGGAGGAGTCTGAGACAGTTTTGTTAGAGCCGCTTTGCCAACAAAGTCCCCAGGCTTGTCAAGTCTTACAACTTTGCCAAATCCAGCCTGGTATGGACTCACATCTAGATTCATTTCGTGACCGTAGAGCGGCATCCCAGCTTCCAACCTCAAGGTGTCGCGGCAAGCAAGCCCGGTTGGGAGCATTCCTTGCAAAGATCCCGCAGCGACTAGCTCATCAAATACTTGGCCTGCGGATTCCACGGGAATGTAGATCTCAAAGCCATCTTCACCGGTGTATCCGGTGCGAGCCAGAAGGCACTTAACTCCCGCAATTTCGGATTCAGAGATTGCGTAGTACTTCAGATCATCTAGTGCGTCAGAAGTAAGAGTTGAAAGAATCGAAACCGAGTTTGGTCCTTGAATTGCCAAAAGTACCCAAGCATCGCTTTTATCTTTGACTGTCGCATCAAAGCCGGAACTGCGCTGCTGCAAAGCAGCTACAACCGCTTCGCGGTTGGAGGCATTGGCAACCACTAGAAAAGCATTTTGACCAAGTCGGTAAACAATCAAGTCATCGATGATTCCGCCATCTTCGTTGCAGATAAGCGAATACTTAGCGCGGCCGATTGCAATTTCGGAGGCAGCTCCGACCAGTGCGAAATCCAGCAGTTCAGAAGCTTGCTTACCTTCAACGAAGATCTCACCCATGTGAGAAATATCGAAAAGCCCTGCAGCGTTTCGAACCGCATGGTGCTCTGCTAAGTCGGAACTGTAGCGAACTGGCATTTCCCAGCCGCCAAAGTCGGTGAAGCTTGCTCCCAGTGCCTCGTGCCTGCTCTTGAGTGGAATTGATTTCATGACACCTAATCTAGAGGTGAATCCAGACCTCGAAAAACACTGGCGATAGCCCCCTACGGGCTAGAACTGATCGCTCAGTTAGCCTTGAAAGATACTCGACAGAAAGAGGAGACACCATGGCCCGTTGGAATGAACACCCAGCAACTACAAAATTTGGCAAAGAGCAGCTCAGTTTCGGACAGCGATCTGCGGATGTGCTCAGAAATGCAATGGGGTCTTGGCCGTTTGTCTTTGGCGCTTTAGCATTTCTTGCGGTTTGGATGTATTTCAACTCGGATGGCAACTTCGATCCGTTTCCATTTATTCTCCTGAATTTGATTCTTTCCTGCATTGCTGCACTTCAAGGAGCCATTCTTTTGATTGCAGCAAAGCGTGAAGACCAGATCAACTCTGAGCTTGCAATCCACACCTATCAAATTGACCAGGAGAACCTGGCTTTGACTAAGCAGGTGCATGAGCTCAGCCTCAAGATAGAGGCGCTAACAGCCGAAATCCACAAGGCGGTAACCAAAGACCAGCAATAGATGTCAGATGCTCCAACTAGCTTGGGGCCTATGAAGACAATCGAAGTAATGCTTTTTTGGCTCAACAAGATCTGGCCCTGGATTGTGATTCCGACGTTAATTGTCGGGGCCATGTTTGTGGCACTTATTTGGGGCGAGGCAAAAAAGGGATTCAGGAGTTAGAAGTGGGGTTTCTAAATTGGCTCAATCGAATTCTCAGCTATGACCCATCGGTCTATAGGCCGCCAGAGGCAAAGAAAACACCTGAGTCCATGAACCAGGGCGATATGCATTCAGGACCTGATGGCTATTCACCCAACACCGCGTATCCAGACACTTTTTATGGATCCGGTGGATCAGATGATCAAGCTCAAAACGAGGGCGATTTCAACAGATAGCGTCGCTTCAAGCTTCGAGTGTTATTGACCTGAGTCCCAATAAGATTCGAGTATGGACGCAAAACCTAAAGACATATTTGGCACCTTCGCTCGAATGGAAATGCTGACTTGGGCGCTATTGATTGCCGCAATCGTGGCACGCGAAACTATTGGGTTATCACCGAACATATTCACAATCGCTGGTGCAACCCACGGTTTTGCTTTCATCGGCTATTCAGTCACGGCAGTGCTGGTTGGGGTCAATCAGCGTTGGCCAGTCGCGCAAACTGCATTGGCAGTTGTGTTGGCTATTGTGCCTTTCGCTACCTATCCTTTTGATCGATATCTCGACAAGCGCTCTGCCCTCGATGGCGAGTGGCGCATTGAGGGCACCAAAGACCCAAGGGACAACACTTGGTTTGATGGGCTCTTTCGTTGGTTTATCTTCCGTCCCGTTTTGCTGGTTCTGACCCTGGCGGTATTTGTGGTGTCACTGTTTGCTTTCTTGCTATGGCTAGGCCCTCCTGGTGAGTGGGGAAACTAAGTAGCTTCCCAGTAAGTCATTGAGCGGCCCTGCCGCCTGAGACAAAAAGCTTTACTAAACCGCAACTTTTTTGAGGTCCAGATTTGCCGAGCCTTTTTGGCTCCGCGGGTAGGCTAGGGGATGTTCGGGAGCAGTGGGGAAGCTTCAGGGGACAAAGAAGTCCATAACTGACTAGCTGATATTTTGACCAATAGCTTCGCCCAGAGCCTTCGAGGCTCTTCTTTAGTATCAGCGACTTCTGCTGTTAGCTTGAAAACTCTAAATAAGAGCTTTGGCGATGTCACTGCCGTTTCAAACCTTGACCTTGAAATTCCTAACGGTGAGTTTTTCTCAATGCTGGGTCCATCGGGCTCTGGCAAGACAACAGTTCTTCGGATTATCGCTGGCTTTGAAACGGCTACCAGCGGCAAGGTGTTCCTGGAGGGCTCAGACGTTACTGATTTGGCACCATTCGACAGAGATGTAAACACTGTTTTGCTCTGGATTCTTGCTGAGATGGCAAGACCGAATCAGGCATCGGTTGTGAACGTGGTTGCCACAGTGGTTATTGTTCTATCTCTAATCCCGGTGTACGTGTCCCAAAGGCTCTCGAGAACCGAGAACGAGAAGTAAGCGCTAGCCGATAAACTGGAGTCCTGCCCTCGTAGCTCAGTGGATAGAGCAAGAGCCTTCTAATCTCTTGGTCGCAGGTTCGATTCCTGCCGAGGGCGCTCTAGTAGGGAAAGGCGTTATGAACAACATCCAACTTGAACTCCTGGCGAGAGAGTTCTTGGCAGCCTACGAAGCGAAGGATTTGCAGACTATTTCCTCCAAATTGGCTGAGGGTGTAGTGGTCAAGGATTGGAACCTCGAAGTGGTTGGGAAAACTCAAGTACTTCGAGAGTTTGCGAAGAATTTTGAAGAGTCCAGATCGCTTTCAATTCAGATAGTCCAGTTACACAGCTCGGAGAACGGTGTTGCGGCCGAAGTTGAAATAAAGATCAATGAGGTCGAGATTCTGCGAGTGGTTGATGTTCTTACTATTTCTGAAAACAGTGAGATAACTTCCATCGTCTCCTACAAAGGCCTCTAATTAGCAACTTCTAATCTCTTGGTCGCAGGTTCGATTCCTGCCGAAGGCAACAGCTTTCAAGCGCAACCCTTAGACTCAACCGGTGATTGCTTTCTTGCCAGGTCTCCTTACAGGTTTTTCTTTGATTATTGCAATCGGGGCGCAGAACGCCTTTGTTATTCGGCAGGGCCTCACAAAAAAGCATGTTCTTCTTGTTGTTGCAATTTGCGCCATCTCTGATGCACTTTTGATCCTGCTAGGTGTGGCCGGGCTCGGCGCTGTGATCTCAGAGCTTCCTTGGCTACTGGAGATAATCCGTTGGTTTGGGGTGGCCTATTTGACTTGGTTTGGAATCAGATCAATTCGCTCAGCTTTCAAGACTCAGTCACTTGATGCCTCCGGGGTTCAAAGTGCAAGTGCGAAGACAGTGGTTCTTTCGGTACTTGGCTTTACCTTCTTGAACCCGCACGTTTACCTAGACACAGTGATATTGCTTGGATCAATCGGCAACCAATTCGGACAAGACAAATGGTGGTTTGCCCTTGGGGGAGCAGTAGCCAGCATTTTGTGGTTTAGCTCAATTGGCTTCGGAGCTAGGGCTGCATCTAGGTTTATGGCTAAGCCGGTGTTTTGGAAAGTGCTGGATTTGGTTATTGCTGCTGTGATGTTTGGAATCGCCATCCTGTTGGCTTTTTATAGCTTTTGATTAGTGGAGGCTGCTAGTACCATTGGGCCATGCGCAAAATATTAGGTTTGACCCGCTTCGCAGTTTTCGTACCAGCTGTTGCTTCAATAATTGGAGCACTACTTCTGATGGCGCAAGGGTCTATCTCAATTCTGATGATCGTGGTGGACGCGGTTTTGAACGATGCCTACCTAAAGGAAACAATCGTTGAAGTTTTGACAGCCGTAGACGCAATCCTTCTTGGAACCGTACTTCTTGTTATTGGCTACGGTCTATATGAGCTATTTGTTGATACCAGACTCGAGGTCCCTGAGTGGCTTGAAGTTCGCGACCTGGATGATCTAAAGTCCAAATTGATTGGCGTTGTTGTGGCGATTATCGCCGTGGTTTTTGTTGGTGTCTTTGTTGACACCAATCGCGCTGCAGATGTCGTTGCCTACGGAGTAGGAGCTGGAGCACTTGTTGCAGGCCTTGCTCTTTTTGCCCTTGCTACTCGCAAAGAGAGCAAAGCAAAATCGCCAGCAACCAAATCCAAATAATGGGTGGAAAACCCCGAACAGCTTTATTTGCCTCTCTAACGCCTGAAAATGGCCCAATGCCAGCTCGTCAGGGCTTCTACCTGGTCAAATCTTTAGCATTTAGGCGCACAATTCCAGAATTTCTGCGATTATTGTCTTTCAACGTTATTCAAGCCATTGGGGTGAGTTAAACAGGTCTTTGGAAATAATCCTGCTGTTTTCTCTTATTCTCGTAAATGGTGTTCTTGCCATGTCGGAGGTTGCACTTTTAACCTCTAAGCGAGCCAAGCTCTCTGCCATGTCTGCAAAGGGTAAAAAATCTGCCGCGGCTGCTTTACGCATCAGCGAGGACCCAACCCAGTTTCTCTCAACAATCCAGATCGGCATCACCTCAATTGGTTTACTAAGCGGAATCGTCGGAGAGTCCATTTTCGCCAAACCTCTAGCTATCTGGCTTCAGAGTGTTGGCGTTCCGGATGGAATTGCTGATATCACCGCCACAGTTTCTGTGGTTCTTATTGTGACTTTTGTTGCCATTACTGTGGGTGAGCTTGTTCCAAAGCGCATCGGTCAGTCAAACCCAGAAGCGATTGCCGCCGTGATGGCCCGGCCCATGTTGATTCTTTCGATTGCCACCAGGCCATTCGTGTGGATCCTCAGTGTGACAACAAACACACTTTTGAGACTATTCGGGGTTGGTAAGCACAAGGAAGCCACCGTCACTGAGGATGAGATTGAGGCAATTCTCGACGAGGGTTCAGTAGCCGGTTTGATTGAAGATCAGGAACGCGAGCTAGTAAAAAACGTCTTCCGCCTAGATGATCGCAAACTCGGTTCCCTTATGGTCCCTCGTTCTGAAATCATTTTTGTCGACATAAATGCCCCAGAGGCCGAAAGCTTTGATCAGATCGCTCAATCAGTTAGATCCCGCATCCCTGTTTGCGACGGTGACCTGGATTCAATCATCGGAGTACTTAGCGCAAAGACCGCACTATCAACTGTTGCCAGGGGAGAAAAGCTCAGCCTCCAGGACAATCTTGAGGCTCCGCTTTACGTGCCAGAAACGCTAACCGGTATGGACCTACTGGAGCAGTTCAAACAGTCTCGAACTCACATCGCCTTTGTAGTTGACGAGTATGGAAGCCTTGAGGGTCTTGTGACCATCCAGGATATCTTTGACACTCTAATTGGTGAAATTGTGACCGAAGGTGAGGAAGCTACCGATCCTGTTCAACGCGACGATGGTTCTTGGCTATTCGAAGGTGATACCTCGATACACGAACTAAAGGACTGCCTAGTCATTGAAGATGTTCCAGAGCAAGACAAGGGTCGTTATCACACCGTCAGTGGTCTTATTCTGTTGTTGCTGGGCAAGATGCCAGTTTCGGGGGACAGTGTTGTAATCGAGGATTGGAAGCTCGAGGTTGTGGACATGGATGGTCGCCGCATCGACAAGATTCTTGCCACCCGCATTCCCTAGCCTTGCTACTTAGGGCTGACTTTCTTGCTTTTTTGCCAAGCCCCGGTTGCCCATAGCGCCCAAATGATCAGCAATGGCTGGAACAGCAACCTGATAGCTCTTGCCTCATCGGTATTGAGACCAAACGCATCTGTTTGAGTTAGGTACTGAGAGATGTTGCCTGGAAAAACTGCCAAGAAGAAAGCTGCCGTTAGCCATCCAATTTGCTTGCGATAGCGGGCAACAAAGATAAGTCCTAGACCAAGGGCTATTTCCACAGCGCCTGACGCCAACACGACAAAGTCCGGATCTAACGGTAACCAAGGTGGAACCTGGGCTTGGAAGGCAAGTCTTGAAAAGGTGAAGTGACCCACGCCGGCATAAATTAGAGCCGCACCCAACAAGTAGCGAGCTGCATGCCTAACGGCCTTCATGAGCTTCACTATTTTGTGAGTGACTTGTCGAAGAACTCAGACAGAACTGAAGCGTAGCGGGTGGTCTCCGTGAGCATACCTTCGGTGTGGTCTGATCCTTCGAAAGTTTCTAAGGTGATGTTAGCTCCTACGCTCTTTGCGTAGTTATAGAAATCAACTGAAGATTGGTAGTCCAGCCGCTGATCAATATCCCCGTGGAGAATCAGCATTGGCCTTGCTTCAGCAGCCTCGATACCTTGCATCACTGAAGTCTCAGTTAGGTTCACTCCGTGGAATAGCTGCGCTGAGATCAAAGCCAGCTGCCACAAGAATCCAGGAAAGCCCTGAAACTCAACTTCACGGGTTGCCGCAGCATTGAAGTCAAAGATTGTTCCCTCCATGGCAAAGGCAGAGACGTTCTGGGTCTTGGCCGGTACTAGTGAAGTAGCAACTGCCCCACCTGAAACACCAAACATTCCAAGCGATTCAGGTTTGACGTCTTTGTTGGAAACTAGCCAATCTGCAACAGTTGCGAAGTCAGTTGATTCCTCCTGACCGGCTGAGTGTCTTCCGTCGGTACAAGTGGACTCACCGGTATCGCGCGAGTCGACCAATAGAACGTGGAAGCCATTTTTAACCAACATTGATGTGGGTAAAAGTGCGTTGAAATCGCGCCTAGAGGTTCCGATGCCGTGAGTCACGATCACATTCTTGCCGTTTGACTCTTTAGGAGTAATCCACCAAGCCGATAAATTGACTTCATCACTGACCGGAATTTCAACGGCTTGGTAGCTAGCGTCAGTCATCCACCAGGCGCTTAGGTCATAACCTGCCCACTTGTCCCAGCCGTCACCTGGGAAGGGACCATTGCCCTTGGCGGGTGTGAAAAAAGATTCGGGTTTGTTAGCTAGATCGTCTTCATTAATTGCACAGGGAACTACAGTTCCTGATGTGTAGACATAGTTGCCAGCTGCCAAGGCTCCGCCAGAAACGGTCAGAACCAGCACTCCAGCTGTGATTGCTATCCACTTTGATGCGCGCATCCCAATACAGTAGCACCGCAGGTCCAGTTTCGGACCAGTTGGTTTCTAGCGCAGCACAAGCCTTCTAAGCACTTGCTTGAGACCCAGTACCGTAAGTCCAAGCACCAGGAAGAATCCTGTAATTGCCGCAATGTAGGTGAGCATCCCGCCAAGGCCCGCCTCACCGTTTGGATTGATGAACCAGTAGGGCCACCAGTTAGTTGCGCTTCCGCGAACAATGGAAAACACCAACCAGATCAGCGGGAAAACCGCCACCCAAACAAATGCTCGAAGTCTGATGCGAAAAGCCTTAACGGAAATCAGGTACTCAATGGCCGCAAGTATTGGGGCGTAAGTATGAATAATCTCGTTTGGAAGAACCGGCCAGGCGTAGTCGCCGTCACGAACATCATTGGCAGCATCTG
>JBILXL010000023.1:0-13850 GCA_044378505.1 Rhodoluna sp.
CCTTCACTCACAAAAACGTTTTCGATATCCACCCAGAAAAAGATATCTACTGGTGCACCGCCGATGTTGGTTGGATCACGGGACACACTTACGTGGTCTATGGACCACTGGCTAACGGAGTAAGTCAGGTTATCTACGAAGGAACCCCCGATACCCCGGACTGGGGACGCTGGTGGAAGATCGTAGAAAAATACAAGGTCACCATTTTGTACACCGCCCCAACTGCAATTCGCACCTTCATGAAACTAGGTCGCGAGATACCAGACAAGTACGACCTAAGCTCAATTAGGGTCTTGGGTTCTGTAGGCGAACCAATAAACCCAGAGGCTTGGATTTGGTATCGCGACGTAATCGGTGGCAACAAAGCTCCAATTGTTGACACCTGGTGGCAAACCGAAACCGGCGCCATCATGATCTCCCCACTTCCTGGAATCACTGCAGCCAAACCAGGATCAGCGATGATCCCGCTTCCTGGTATCTCAATGGAGATCGTCGATGACGCAGGCAATAAGGTAACCTCCGGTGGCGGGTATCTAACGATTACCGAACCTTGGCCTTCAATGCTTCGAGGCATCTGGGGCGATAACGAGCGCTACAAGCAGACCTACTGGTCGCAATACCAGGGCCGCTACTTCGCAGGCGACGGAGCCAAGCTCGACGATGACGGCGATGTCTGGATTCTGGGACGAGTGGATGATGTCATGAACGTCTCTGGCCACCGGCTATCAACAGCCGAGATTGAATCAGCTTTGGTGTCTCACCCGTTCGTGGCTGAAGCCGCTGTTGTTGGAGCAAAGGATGAAACCACCGGCCAAGCGGTGGTGGCTTTTGTGATTCTAAGATCAGACCAGGTCGCTGCCGCAGGCAGCGACTCCGATGTCAGTAAATTACTTCGCGATCACGTCGCCAAAGAAATTGGTCCGATTGCCAAGCCTCGAACAATCATGGTCGTTGCCGAGCTTCCAAAAACTCGCTCCGGAAAAATCATGCGAAGACTTCTTAGAGACGTTGCCGAAGATAGACCAATTGGGGACGTGACAACACTTGCCGATACCTCAGTGATGTCGGTCATAACGGGCAAGCTAGAAGCAGGAGCTACTGACTAATCTCCACGATTAGTTCTACTTCCACCGGAGCATCGAGTGGCAGCACTGCTACCCCAACTGCGCTTCGGGCGTGAATACCTTTATCGCCAAGTACCTTGCCTAGAAAATCACTTGCGCCGTTGACAACACCTGGTTGACCAATGAAATCCGGTGCCGAGGCAACAAAGCCAACGACTTTCACCACGCGCTTGATTTTCTCAAGATCGCCAATGACCATCTTGATAGCAGCAAGTGCATTCAGGGCACATATTTCTGCGAGCGCCTTGGCATCCTCTGCTGAAATCTCTGCCCCGACTTTTCCAGTGTGAGTGAGCTTTCCATCAACCATTGGAAGTTGACCGGATGTGAAAACTAGGTTGCCGGTTTGAACAGCAGGAATATATGCAGCCAGTGGTTTTGAGGTTTCCGGCAGGGTAAGACCTAAGTCCTTGATTTTTTGCTCGACTGAAGACATCTAGGCCACCGGACGCTTAAAGTAAGCCACTAGGCCACCTTCTGGACCCACGACTATTTGGACTAATTCCCAGCCCTCAGAGCCCCAGTTATTGAGGATTTGGGTGGTGTTATGGATGATCAGGGGGGTGGTTATGTACTCCCACTTAGTCATAGTCAGGTGCCTCTCAGGGTTAGCAAGTATTCTTAAAGCTTATTCACAAGGAAAGGTGTGGCTAACCCCATGCTCGGACTATTTGGAAAGCTTTTTGGCCTTAGCGCTATTGCAGGCCTACTCACAATGGCACTGCTGGCCCCGGTTGCCGCCGTTGGTGGCTACGCAGCCTCAGCTGGAGTGTCCATCTTTGATGGCCTACCCGACTACATCAAGCCAGTAAACGCCTCCCAAGCCTCCAACCTTTACGCCACCAAAGATGGCGAACCGGTGCTTGTGGCCACTTTCTACCACGAGAACCGCATCTCGGTTGACTACGACCAGATGAGCCCAAACATTAGAAATGCCGTAGTTGCCACCGAAGACCCTAGGTTCTTCCTTCACGGTGGAGTGGATGTTCTCTCCCTAGCCAGAGCCACCGTGGGCGTTGCCGCCTCCGGTCTTTCAGGTCCTGGAGCTTCCACCATCACGATGCAGTACGTCAAAAACTCCCTGGTTGAGGCAGCGAATCTTTCCGGGGACGAGGAAGCTATCGAGGCCGCCACCGTTGCCACCGTCGATCGAAAGCTTCGAGAGATCAGACTGGCTATCGCGCTCGAGGGAGTAGCAACCAAGAAGGAAATTCTTGCCGGCTATTTGAACCTGTCATTTTTTGGAAACCAAATCAACGGCATCGAAGCTGCCGCCAACTACTACTTCGGAGTCAAGGCATCGGAACTAACCGTTCCGCAGGCGGCCCTGCTAGCTGCGATGCTAAAAGCTCCAAACGAATACAAGCCTGACGAGCCAGAAAATCTTCCTATTGCGAAAGAGCGTCGCGACTACGTCATCGACAACATGCGCGATGAGGGCTACATAACCTCAGCAGAGGCCAACGCATACAAAGCCGAGCCGGTTGTGCCAAACATCACCCAGGCGCCAACCGGTTGCGAAGCCAACCAGCAAACCGCGTACTTTTGTGACTACGTAGTTTGGACCATTAGAAACTCCCCTGAGTTTGGTCTAGCGATTGAAGATCGCGAGACACTGCTTCGCCGAGGCGGACTTGAGATTTACTCAACCATGGACATCGATCTGCAAACCACTACCGACAAAGTAGTAAAGCGCGAGATGCCGGTAGACAACGAGTGGGAACTTGGCGCAGCTTCCGTTTCGGTTGAAGTTGGAACCGGAAGAGTTTTGGCGATGAGCCAAAACCGTAGCTTTAGTCAAGTTGACGATGAAGACCCAACCACCACAAGCGTGAACTACTCAACCGATAAGGCCTACGGTGGATCTAGCGGGTTCCAGACCGGTTCGACTTACAAAATCTTCGTACTTGCCGAATGGCTCTCCAGAGGTTTCCTACTTGGGGATCGAGTGGATGCCAGAAAACGCGAATGGAACGCCGAGGAGTTCTCGGCTCGCTGTGGCGGACTGGTTGGCGTCTGGGAGCCTCAAAACTCCAACGATGAGAAGTACGTCAATGAAAACGTGCTTCGCTCCACCACTAGATCTATCAACACCTCCTACGTTTCGATGGCCTCACAGCTGGACCTGTGCGATATCAGGGATATGGCAGTAAGGCTTGGGGTCAAGCGAGCCGATGGCAATGAGCTTTCTTATGTGCCATCTTCGGTGCTTGGAACCAATGAGCTTTCAGCACTTTCCTTAGCCGGTGCCATGGCTGGCTTTGCCAACCAGGGCACTTACTGTTCCCCAATCGCTATAGACAGAGTTGTAGTTCGCGGAACCAGCGAGCAAATGCGCGTGCCAGTTTCACAGTGCTCCCAGGCAATGAGCCCTGAGGTAGCAGCAGCTGCGACTTACGCATTCGAGCAAGTCATAACTGGCGGTACCGGAACTCGTTCTCAAATTAAGGACGATGTCCCAATTGCTGGAAAAACCGGAACCTCTGACAAGTCAGTTCAAACCTGGATGACTGGATTCTCAACTGAAGTTGCAACAGCTGCTTGGGTTGGAAACGTATCCGGTGCAATCAAGGTTGACAACACTTCGGTTCGAGGTTTGTTCGGTGGTGGAGTCCGCCACGAAATCTGGCGCAAAGTAATGAAGCAAGCAAATTCCATCTACGGTGGTTCGGCTTTCCCTGAGCCACCGGCTATGTATCTTGGGGCATCCAAGGTGATTATGCCTGTTGTGAATGCACTGCTTCCAGCCGATGCCGAAGAATTTATAAAGCTTGCAGGTCTTTCAGTAGAGATAAGCGCCTCCCCCGTCTTGTCTTTGAACCCAATTGGAACTATCGCTTATGCCGACATCGAACCTGGAACTGAAGTTATTCGAGGATCCATGGTCACACTGTTCATCAGTAAAGGCGGCGAGGTTGTAGTTCCCGATGTTTCCGGCCTCACCGTTGCCGCAGCCAAGGCCAAGCTCTTGGGTGAAGGTTTTTCCGCGGTGAGCGAGCCTCAAGCGTCACAGCCACAGTTCTTTGTGAATTCCTCGACTATCCCCAAGGGCAACGTTGTTGGAACCAGCCCAGCAGCTGGAACACCGGCTGAAGGTTTGGGTGCAATCTTGCTGATAATCAGTAAGGGCCCTAATTAGCCTTTTGGTTGCAGCGGTTCTAATTGGGCTGGCTGCCTGGGCAATAGTTATCGAACGACGACTTTATGTAGTTCGCCAGCAATCAATCAAGGTTTTACCGAAAGGCGCTAACGCCATCCGAGTGCTTCAAATTGGCGATATTCACCTAGCCCCATGGCAGAAAAACAAGATGAAATTTCTTCGCTCTCTTGGGGAAAAGCCAATTGACCTGGTTGTAAACACCGGAGATAACCTAGGTCACAAAAATGCCATCAAGCCACTGCTTGATGCCCTTGGTCCCCTGCTAACTAGGCCAGGGGTCTTCGTTCATGGTTCAAATGACTACTTCGCACCCGTTGCCAAAAACCCCTTCGGATATATCTTTCACTCCTCAGCTAAACCAAATTCTGAAAGCTTAAATACAGAGGAATTGACCAAGGCATTTGAAGGTGCGGGTTGGGTGAATCTCAACAACCGATTCGCTGATGTTCAAGTAAATGGAAATAGGATCCGATTTCTTGGAATCGATGATTATCACATCGGTTATGCCAAGTTTGATCTACTGGTAAAAAGCGATCACTTTTCAATAGCCCTAACCCATGCTCCGTACATGGAAGCGATCGAGAAGCTCACAGGCTTTGGGGCTCAAGTTATTTTTGCCGGACACACCCACGGTGGTCAAGTAAGGATTCCTTTTTTTGGCGCGCTAACCACAAATTCAGATCTGCCAAACAGATTTGCCCGCGGTTTATCTGGTTGGGAGTTTGAAGGAAAATCCTCGGTGCTGAGCGTTGTTGCGGGATTGGGAAACTCTATTTTTGCACCGGTACGGTTTTTCTGTCGCCCAGAAGTGCGGCTAATTACTTTGCTGCCAAAAGATTAGCTAAAAGCTATTCACTCATTGCCCAGGCGTCAGGCCCAAGCACAATAAAGTCACCCATTGAGTTTTCACAACGAGCAGCTTGTTTCTCAACGAAACAACTAAATCCAAATGTTGTAATTCTCTCGCCGCTGGCAAGTATTGGTGCAGCCGATGGATCTGACCAGTTGGCGTTGGCACAAGTGAACTCGGCCATCTCGGAGCCTTCAACTGGTGCGCCACGAAGTCGCAGCTGGTAGCCGTAGGTGTATTGGCAGTCGGCAGGAAGTGGAAGCTGCTCATACTTGGCATCGAATTCTCTGTGCTCGCAGATCACGAAGTTATCAAACTCGCTCATGGTGCACCAGGTTGGACCATCGCCAACTTTGAAAATTACGTCGCCGTAGCTAGTTAGAAAACCCTCTGGGATAACATCGACAACCTCTTCCGGAGGCGCGGTAGGAATTAGCTCCGGAGCAATTACTGGAGTCGGCTCGGCTATTGGGGTTGAATCGTCAGTTTCCGCCGCACAGCCAGCTAGCAACAAAGTTGCAATTAGAACGCTGCAACCAAGGGAAAACTTCCTCATACCTTGATGATAGCTGCGGCGAATTGGGAAACCCTTGATTCAACACCAAAGGTTTGTTGCAAGTGGGTAAAGATTTTTGGCTATTTTCTGCCCCAGTTGATCTTTAGCCAGAATCGTTCGTGAATGTAGTAAAGCACGAAGTTAATAAGGTTTGAGATCAACGATAAAGAGACCGCAAATTGCCAGCTTCCGGTCATGACAAACCCAACAATGAAGGTCACCGCTATGGCAATTAGTCGCCAGGTTATGGACTTGGCCAGAGATCGACGCTTAGTTATCACTAAAACTCTTTAGCAACTAGCTCGGCAATTTCATAGGTGTTCAAAGCGGCACCCTTTCGAAGGTTATCGCCCACCACGAACATCTCAATACTGTTGGCAAAATCCAGTGACTGGCGAACTCTTCCCACAAACGTCGGATCCTGACCTGCCACGTGAGCAGGGGTTGGGTAAATGCCCTTGGCAGGATCATCCATCAAAACCACAGTTGGCTCTTTTGCAAGAACCGCGTGAACCTCAGCAACGGTTAGCGGATCTTTGAAAGTGGCGTGAACAGCCAAAGAGTGTGAGACCTGAACCGGAACACGGACGCAGCTAGCTGCGACCTTCAAGTTAGGAATGCCCAAAATCTTGCGCGACTCGTTGCGCACCTTCATCTCTTCTGACGTGTGTCCGCCGTCCTTTAGCGATCCCGCGAAAGGAATAACGTTTAGCGCAATTGGTACAGCCCAAAGTGAATCTGACTGAGAAAGTCCTGCTGATTTGATGGCATGCGAAACGCTGTCTGAAGTTGTTCCCGCCATTGGATCCTTGGCTACCGCGGCAGTTTCTTTCTGAAGCTGATCGATACCGGCAGCTCCCGCGCCGGACACAGCCTGGTAGCTAGCGACGACCAACTCAGTGAGGGTCCACTTGCGGTGCATTGCACCAAGGGCCGCCATCATGGTCATGGTTGTGCAGTTTGGATTTGAAATGATTCCAAGCGGTCGGTTCTTGGTTTGCTCTGGGTTTACTTCTGGAACAACCAGTGGGACCTGGTCGTTCATTCTGAAAGCTCCCGAGTTATCCACCGCAACTGCTCCGTGCTCGACTGCAATCGGTGCCCAGATTTCCGAGATCTCATCTGGAACATCAAACATTGCGATGTCTATGCCATCAAATGCTTCAGGGGCAAGCTCAACAACGATTAGCTCCTGGCCGTGAACAGTGATCTTCTTGCCAGCAGAGCGCTTGGAAGCGACAAGTCTGATCTCGCCCCAGATGTTTTCTCTGTTGTTGATGATGTCGATCATCACGGTGCCTACGGCACCGGTAGCTCCAACTAAAGCAAGGTTTGGTTTTCTTGACAAAGTTATCTTCCAGTTCCTGCGTAAATGATTGCCTCGCCATCGCCATCTAAGCCGAAGGCGGTGTGGACAACGCGTGCCGCGTCGTCAACCTGAGCGATGTCGGTAACAACCGAGATACGAATCTCAGAGGTGGAAATCATCTCGATGTTGACCCCTGCTTTTGCCAGAGCACCGAACAGGGTAGCCGAAACTCCGGAGTGGGTTTTCATACCTGAACCAACGATGGAAAGCTTTCCAATTTTCTCATTGAGCTGCAGCGACTCAAAGCCAATTTTTGCCTTGGCGTCTTCTAGTGCTTTAACAGCCTTCTTGAAGTCATCGGCTGGAAGAGTAAATGAAATATCTGACAGGTGGGTCTTGGAGGCTGCGATGTTTTGAACAATCATGTCCACGTTCACGTCGGCCTTGGCAACCACGGTGAAGATCTCAGCGGCAGTACCCGGCACATCCGGAACACCAACCACGGTGATCTTGGACTGGCCTTTGTCTACGGCTACGCCTGCAACTACGGACTCTTCCATGTTTTCTCCTGTCGAATAGACAATAGTTCCGGGGTCGTCGCTAAAGGTTGAACGAACCCGAAGATTTACCTTGTGTCTTCTTGCAAACTCCACTGCCCTGATATACAAAATCTTGGCCCCAGCAGCAGCCAGCTCCAGCATCGACTCAATATCGATTTCGGCGAGCTTTCTAGCACTTGGGATCATGCGTGGATCTGCTGTGTAGACACCGTCCACATCGCTGTAGATCTCGCAAAGATCAGCATTTAGTCCAGCTGCCAATGCAACAGCT
Source organism: Rhodoluna sp. (assembly GCA_044378505.1). Classification (GTDB taxonomy): domain Bacteria; phylum Actinomycetota; class Actinomycetes; order Actinomycetales; family Microbacteriaceae; genus Rhodoluna. Next base: position 7,831 of record JBILXL010000023.1, read on the forward strand.
GTTGTGTCAGAGCCACCACGACCCAATGTTGTGATATCTCCGCTGGAAGGATCAAAACCTTGGAAACCAGCAACAATTGCAATTTCGCCAGCATCAATTGCGGTTTGGACTCTATCTGGTGTCACTTCTGAAATTCGTGCGTTTCCGTAAGTCGAATCAGTAATGATTCCAGCCTGCAGACCCGAGAATGATCTGGATTTTTCACCCATGTCGTTGATCGCCATCGAAAGCAGTGCAACTGAGATTCGCTCACCAGCAGTGAGCAACATATCTAGCTCTCTAGGGGTTGCGTAAGGATCTTTAGAAACACCGTTAGCAAGATCTAGTAGTTCGTCGGTTGTGTCTCCCATTGCCGAAACAACTACGACAACTTGGTTTCCTGATTTGTGAGTCTCGATTACGCGCTTGGCGACTAGCTTGATCTTTTCAGCATCGCCGACGGATGAGCCGCCGAACTTCTGAACGATGAGTGCCAACACCAGCTCCTGGATAGAAATCTTGGGGATTTGCCTCGATCATTGAGGCGATAAACCCCAAGTCTAGCTGACTGTCCTTCTGCCCTCAAAGGCCCGACCGAGCGTAATCTCGTCGGCATATTCCAAATCGCCACCAACTGGCAGGCCTGAAGCAAGCCTAGAAATTGTGATTCCCATCGGGGAAAGCATGCGGGTCAAATAGGTGGCGGTAGCCTCCCCCTCCAGATTCGGGTCAGTAGCAATGATGATCTCTTTGATCTCGGGATCTGCAAGCCGTGAAACTAGCTCCTTGATTCGAAGATTATCTGGCCCAATTCCCTCAATCGGAGAAATCGCTCCCCCAAGCACGTGATACAAACCCTTGAACTCACGAGTTCTTTCGATTGCTTGAACGTCTTTGGATTCTTCAACCACGCAAATACTTGCCTTAGATCTTCTTGGGTCACGGCAGATGTTGCAAAGCTCAGCTTCAGCAACGTTCCCGCACTGCTCACAAAAACGAACTCGTTCTTTTACTTCAGTCAAAACCTCAGCCAAACGCTTGGCCTGATCTTCATCGGCCTGCAAAAGATAAAAGGCAATTCGCTGAGCGGATTTGGGTCCAACCCCAGGAAGTCTCCCGAGCTCGTCAATAAGCTCCTGGATTACTCCCTCGTACATCTATCGACCACCGGCTTTAGGGTCCTGCATTGGTTCTGCTCCAAGCATTTCGCGAAGCAACGACTCACCGTAGCGCGCTTCTTCATTGACCATACCGTTGCGAGATTTTGACTCTGGTGCTGCAGGCTTTTCTTCCTTAGCTGCCGGCTCTTCCTTTACTACAGGAATCGCGGTTGTTGGAGGGTGAACCTCAGCTGCAGCTTCGGCAACAACTTCTCCACCGGATTCTTCAACGTGTGGCTTGAATTTCACCGCAAGACCCAAAACAGCAAAGATAGCTTTTCGAAGTGCATCGGTGGAGCGACTATCGGCTTTGAAGCCATCCAGATCTTTGTGACTCAAAAATTTGAGTGTCAACACATCACCAGATAGATCCATCACAGTTAGCGTGAAGGCAACAACCCAAGCCGACTTCGACTCCGCTTTGACCTGGCTAAGAATTTCTGGCCAAGCGGCAATCATGGCTTGAGTCGAGACACCGTTAGTAGAAGGTGCGGCTTGAGCAGCAGGTTTTGCAACTGGAGCAGCAGGAGGCTTTGGTGCGGCAGGTGCAACTGGTTGTGCTGCTCGCGCGGGAGCAGCCTGAACAGGCGCTGCCTGAACCGGAGCTGCTTGCACTGAAGCTGCGTCAGGGCTCTGTGCAACACCCATTCGGCGTTCAAGTCTTTCGATGCGAGCCAGTGATCCAACTTCGGTCTTATCGCTGGATGGGACAAGAACCTTTGCGCACATCAGCTCAAGCTGAAGCTTCGGGCTGGTGGCCCCTGACATCTCTGAAAGAGCAGCTGAAACTGCGTTGGCTGCATGTGTTAGTTCGCTCATGCCAAAGCTCATAGCCTGAAGCTTCATCTTCTCAAGTTCGTCATCGGCGATGCCTCGAAGCACAGCCTTGGCATCATCGCCAACAGAGAGCACAACAATCAGATCGCGAAGTTTTTCAAGTAAGTCTTCAACAAAGCGTCTTGGGTCTTGACCGGACTGGATGACCTTATCTACGGATGAGAAAACCAGAGAGGAATTCTGGGTTGCAAAAGCATCCACTACTTCATCAAGCAAGCTTGCGTGGGTGTATCCAAGAAGGGCTGCTGCGCGGTCGTATTCAATCTCGGCCTTGCCACCCTTGACCTCAGAACCTGCCATTAGCTGATCAAGTAGTGAAAGTGAGTCACGAACCGAGCCGCCACCGGCGCGAACCACCAGAGTCAATACTCCAGGTCCTGGCGTCACAATCTCCGATGCACAAACTTCTTCAAGATAGGTAAGCATCTGAGCTGGAGGCACAAGGCGGAATGGGTAGTGGTGAGTACGGGAGCGAATTGTTCCGATTACCTTTTCGGGTTCGGTGGTTGCAAAGATGAACTTCACGTGAGCTGGTGGTTCTTCAATAATCTTTAGTAGTGCATTGAAGCCTTGAGGGGTAACCATATGGGCCTCATCGAGAATGAAGATCTTGTAGCGATCTCTGGCTGGAGCAAAGATTGCTCGCTCGCGCAGATCTCTAGCATCGTCAACACCGTTGTGTGATGCCGCATCAATCTCAACCACGTCCAAAGAACCTGATCCATCACGAGAGAGTTCAATACAGCTTGGGCATTTGCCGCAAGGAGTATCGGTTGGACCTTCGGCGCAGTTTAGGCAGCGAGCCAGAATTCTTGCAGAGGTAGTTTTACCGCAACCTCTAGGTCCTGAAAAAAGGTAAGCGTGGTTTACGCGATCTGTTTTTAGAGCGGTCATCAAAGGAGCTGTGACCTGTGATTGCCCGATTAGTTCCGCGAATGTTTCAGGACGGTATCGGCGGTAGAGGGCTTGATTCACGATTACAACCTAGCTCCTCGAGACGACAAATTTAGTAAAAAGACCCCCCGCACACCCATCAGAGCCCAGCTACCCTTGCTATCTTTCGATCCTGGGGGAGTTCACCAAGGTGACGCCGCACGGGGAGTCCTTGGCAATTCTAAACCCTATTCAGTTACCTCTTTTATGGGCTTTAGTGAAGCTTCTTGTTCTCCAACTTGGTGCCCTCAACATCGATATCAGGCATCGCCTTATCGATCCACTTAGGAATCCACCAGGCGGACTTATTCAGGATGGTCATGGCTGCTGGCACAAGTAGAAGCCTTACTAGGAAAGCATCAATTAGGACACCAATTGCCAACCCAAAACCAATAGGCCTAATGGTTGCAAGGTGAGAGAAGGCGAAGCCTCCAAAGACCGTGATCATAATCAGGGCAGCTGCAACAACTACTCCCCTGGACAGATGAATACCAAAGTTGATGGCATCTCGAGGCTTCTTGCCGTGAGCATAAGCCTCACGCATACCGGATACCAAGAACAGCTGGTAGTCCATCGCAAGACCAAACAAGATTCCGATTAGGAAAATCGGCAGGAAGCTCAAGATTGGTCCTGGGGTTGTCACTCCAAAGAGTTCACCCAACCAGCCCCACTGGTAAACCGCAACAACTGCACCGAGTGTTGCAGTAACAGTCAGTAGGAATCCAGCTGCTGCAAGTACTGGAATCAAAATTGATCTAAATACCAGCATCAACAAGAACAGCGATAGCAAGATAACTGTTCCAAGGTATAGCGGCAAAACATCCGAGATCTTGTCGGATATATCGATGTTGGTTGCTGTGATACCGGTCACCCCAACCTCAGCGCCATAGGAGCTCAAGAACGAACCAGAAACTTCTCTGATGTCGTAAATCAATTGCTCGGTTTCAATCGATGATGGACCGCCGGTTGGAACAACCTGGAAGATAAAGGTCTTTCGATCATCAGCGATAGCTGCAGGAACAGCGGCCTTTACGTTATCAAGTGCCATCAAAGCTGTAGCAACCTCGGACTGGAACTCAAGAGTGTCGTCTTCTGAAACAGCACTGTCAGTAGACAAAACGGTTGTGACCTGGCCGTTGAAGCCTGGACCAAAGCCGTCGCTGATGATTGTGTAGGCCTTGTAAGCAGTTGAATCAGTAGGTTCTGATCCACCATCTGGAAGACCTAGACGCATTTCAGTGAGCGGAATTGCCATAATTCCCATGACAATTACTGTTCCAAAAACTGCCAGCCAAGGCTGACGAGTTGCCCAAACCGGCTTGATTGCTGCCTTGGCTTCGGACTTCTTTTTGGCTTCAGATTTCTTTTTTGCCTTCGAAACTTCAGACTTTTCTTTCTTTGACAAGATCTTGTTGCCAATCAAGGAAAGAGCAGCTGGGGTCACAGTCAAGGCGATGGCAACTGCAATAACGATTGCGATTGCACCCATCGATCCCATAAGACCAACAAAGCCAATACCGGTTAGGTTCAGTGCAACTAGGGCAATGACAACTGTTAGACCAGCAAACAGCACAGCGTTACCGCTGGTGCCATTAGCCAAACCAATAGATTCTTTGAGTTTCATTCCACCGCGAAGCTGTCTGCGGTGACGATTCACAATAAATAGTGAGTAATCGATACCCACGGCAAGACCGAGCATCACGCCCAGAACAGGGGTTGTGGAAGTCATTTCAATTTCAGATGCCAATGCCAAAACAGTCGTTGCTGAAATGGCAACACCAACAACTGCCGAGAAGATCGGAATTGCCATGCCGATAAAGGTTCCAAGCAAAACAAACAAAACAACTGCAGCAGCGATCAAACCTACGATTTCACCAACACCGAGAATCTCTCCGAAGGACTGTGTTAGCTCCTGGGAGAACTCAACCTGAATGCCGTTTAGATCTGCTTCGCGAAGCGATTCAACAACCGAATCACGAGTACCTTCTTCTAGCTCAGTGCCTCGCTTATCAAATCTGATTGTCGACAAAGCGGTGTTCTCAGCGCTTGAAACGACCGTGTAGTTCTTGGTAGCCGCAAGCAATTTCTCACCAATTGCAAGATCAATCTTGGCCTGAGCAATTTCATCGATGCCAGTGACAAGCTCACTGCGGGCATCTGCAATCTCAATTTTGCCGGCTGCTAGTTTTTTCTTAGAGGCAAGAGCAATTGCGGTCTGTCTTTCAACTTCGGCAAGTCCGCCTTCGAGTTGAGCTTTACTGCCAAGTAGTTCTGTTTGAGCAGAGACTGGAAGTCCTGCATCCTGCATTTGCTTGAGACCTGCGTTGACCTGGGCAAGTTTAGATTCAAGATCTTTCTTAGTTGCGGCCAAAGTCTTTAGGCCATCGGCGATTTGTTTTTCACCATCGGCGATTTCAGCCTCAGCATCAACAAGCTCCGATTCGCCGTCAGCAATCTTTGCCTCGGCATCAGCTAGTTCTTTCTTGCCATCGATGAGGTCTTTTTCACCATCGCGGATTTCAGCCTGAACTGTGAAGGGATTGATCGCTTCTGATACCTCAGGTAAAGTTTCGACTTCAGCTAAAGCTGCAGTTATTGCTTCTTTGTCGGCATCGGTGAAAGAACCGGATTCTTTAAAGAACACAACCTGTCCTGAGCCACGGCTGGCATCGGGGAAAGTGGTTTGCAACTTATCGACTACGTTCTGTGATGGAACGCCAGATACAGACATCGAGGTAGTTAGCTTGCCGCCAAGGGTAAGTGCGAGGCTGGCGGTAATTGCCAAAAGCACAATCCAGGCAACAATTACTTTCCAAGCGTTGCGCGCAGAGAAAAGACCTAATTTGTAGAGCAGGGTTGCCAAAGGAAATTCCATTTCGGTAGCTGGTGCCTAGAGGGGCAAATTAGCTATTGGCCCACAGCTATTTTAACTGACCCGCAAGTAATGCTGAGGCGCTTGCCCCCAGTTCCCAGCAACTTCCTAGGCTAGCCCTGGTCTGTTTGCTCGGTAGCTGCAGGTGTTGGAACCGGTAAGCCAACAACCACTAGCTTGATCGCTTCAATTCGAGCAGCTTCAGGTAGCGGCAGCATCGTGGCTGAGGCAATAACACC
>JBILXL010000146.1:0-3982 GCA_044378505.1 Rhodoluna sp.
AGATTTGGCTGCAGAAGATACATGTAGCTGTCGCTAGATTCTTTTTCTTTTGTCGAGTGGTTGGTGATCAATACCGGTGATGGGCGATTTGGGTTGTCGCTGTTGGTAAATCCAATCTTCACGTACTCGGTCTTTACCCCAGCTAATCCATCGATCAGGAACTGCGGCTTGAGGGATACAACTACTTCCCCGCCAGTTAGCTGAACATCAATTGACTCGGATGCCTGGGCTGTTTCGCCACCTGCTGCTTCGAGGTTTAGTGAGGCCGAAGTAAAGGTGAATTTGATTGGGCTTTCGCGCTCAAGAACTAGAGACACGCGCTTGGTTGAATCAAGTAGGTCCTGGGTGTTTAGAACTGCGAAGTTTTCAATCTTTTCTGGGAAGAGTGTTTTGACCGCCGGGAAATTTCCCTTGATTAGGCGGGAAGTAACGGAGCGATTGTTTGCTTTGAACGCAATCAGGTCTTTTTCGTCGGAAGGATTAATTGAGATTGCGATCTCACCTTGATTTGCGAATGTCTTGGCGATTTCTTGAAGCGTCTTGGCCGGGATAAGCGCGCTTGCCTCGCCGGCGTTTGATTTCCAGGCGATGTCCTGAACAGCAACGCGGTAACGATCAGTTGCAACAAGGGAAATGCTGTCTTTTGTTGTCTCTAGCAAAACTGTTGTTAGAACCGGTGTGACATCTTCGCGAGATGCGGCAACGGCAATTTGGGAAATGGCAGCTGAGAAATCTTCGCCGGAAACAGATCCGGTGGTTGCTGGAATTTCAGGTAGCGATGGGTATTCGTCGATTGGCATTGTCAACAGTGAAAATTTTGCTGATCCGCAATTCACTTGAACTTTCGATCCATCAGTTAAAAAATCAACTGCGGAGTTTGGTAGCTTGCTGACAATTTCTGCCATTAGGCGACCCGATACAAGAACTCGGCCGGACTCTTCTACTTTGGCGGAAATCTCAACCTGGGCTGAGGTGTCGTAATCGAAAACTGAAAGCCTCAAAGCGTTGGCGTCTGCTTCGATCAAAATTCCACTAAGGATAGGCAATGTGGTTCTTTGGGGAAGTAATCTCACAGCAAATGAGACCGCTTCATTTAGAACGTCTTTATTTACTTGAAACTTCACTTTTTTGCCTGTCTGTTTTGGGGTTTAATCTTGGCATAACTTCAGATCTGTTTTTACCTAAAGGTTTTTACTAAAGAGTTATAGCCCCCTAGAAAACTAATTAAGTAATAACAACAGTAACCGCTGTGGAAACTGTTGATAACCGGTCACTTGCCAGCAAACACCCTGAAACTACAATCGTGAAATTTGTTTACACAGCTGTGTATAACTTTGTGTATAACCCCGGGTGTTGTGAGTGGAAACGGGCCTGTGGACTAGTTGCTAGCTGTGATTCCACAGAAAACAGTAGTTATCCACAGCTTATCCACGGGACTTTTGCTTGACTCGGTTCAGGATCTCGGTGACCTGGTTATAAAGGCTTCGGCGCTCTTTCATCAAATCCGTGACCTTCTTGTTGGCATACATAACCGTGGTGTGGTCTCGGTTGCCAAAAAGCTGCCCGATTTTAGGAAGGGACAAGTTGGTCTGCTCGCGGATCAGGTACATGGCGATCTGCCTAGCCTGGGCCACAGCTTGCTGGCGGGAAGAGCCAAATAGGTCATCGGCGCTGATCGAGTAGTACTTTGAAACCTCGCCGATTATGTCGTTCGGGACGATGACGGTCTCATCACCCAGCGGGACGATATCTTTCAAAACCGCGGTCACTAGGTTCATATCCACCGGGGTTCGGTTTAGGGCCGCGAAAGCCGTTACTCGGATCAGGGTTCCTTCGAGCTCTCGGATGTTGGAGGCCACGCGGGCAGCCATATATTCGAGGATTTCGTCCGGGACCTTTATCTTTTCGTTCTCGGCCTTTTTCCTCAAAATGGCAATACGGGTCTCAAGCTCAGGAGCCTGGATGTCTGTTATCAGACCCCACTCGAAGCGGGAAAGCATGCGCTCCTCAAAACCAGTTAGTTCCTTCGGCGGCAAATCAGAGGTAATAACAACCTGCTTGTTGTGATCGTGGAGGGTGTTGAAGGTGTGGAAGAAGGCCTCTTGGGTCTGGTCTTTACCCTGCAGGAACTGGATGTCGTCAATTAGAAGAACGTCAATATCCCGATACTCAGCCTGGAAGAAAGAGGTGCGGTTGTTCTGAATGGCATTAATAAAGTCATTGGTGAACTCTTCCGAGGAGACGTAGCGGACCTTGATCTTGGGGTAAAGATTCAGGGCGTAGTGACCAATGGCGTGCAAAAGGTGGGTCTTGCCAAGCCCCGAACCACCATAAATAAACAGCGGGTTATAGGCCTTGGCTGGGGTCTCGGAAACAGCAAAAGCGGCCGCGTGGGCAAATCGGTTAGACCCTCCGGTCACGAAGTTGTCGAAGTTGTATTTCGGGTTCAATCGGGTGTCAAACAAGACCCCAACGGCACCGGTTTTCCGCGGGTATTCCTCGCCCTGCAGAGAAGGGGCAGACCCGATCGGATAGACGTTTTCCGGGGTCTCTGTGATCGACGCATCTGCCTCGATATCGGGGTTTACCACCACGGCAAAGTTGGTGGGACCCCCCATAAGGGCGTTTTCTTGCAAGACTTCGAGGATGTCGCCGCGAACCCGCTGCTCCAACATGCCTCTAGTTAGGTCGTTCGGGACTTCAAGATAAAGGGTGTCCGCCAGGACACCTTTAGGCTCGACCAGGGTCAAAAAGCCCATTAGCTGGGGGCTTAGGGTTCCCTTTTCGGCAAGACGATCGATGACCGCACCCCACTGCTGGGTGATCTCATCGAGCTCGTTCATAGATGCTCCTCTGGGGTAAAAGATTAGTTTTCCACACCCCTCCCCCCAAGTTTATAGGCTGTGGAAAAGTCGGAAACCTCAAGCGTTATTCAACTGAGTAACTGTGGAATATGCAAATTAAGTTGTGGACAAATATCTAAAATCTTTTGATTCAAATTAGGTTCTTTTCGACTTGACCAAACACCCTCGAAGGCCCTAGATTTAGCTAGTTGAGCAGAAGTTGGAATCAACTGCCCAGTAAGAATAAGGCCACTAGCCGACTGACCCGATTCCTCAATGATTTTCGGAGTGTAAACACATGAGCAAGCGCACTTTCCAGCCGAATAACCGTCGTCGTTCAAAGACTCACGGCTTCCGCCTTCGCATGGCAACTCGCGCCGGTCGCGCAATTTTGGCCGCCCGTCGCCGCAAGGGCCGCAAAGAACTTTCGGCCTAAACGCTCCCCATGCTCACTAGAGCAAACCGACTGGTTCGAGGGGACGATTTCCGGAAAGTAATGCGTCAGGGAAAAAAACTCTCAACTAAGCATCTGGTCGGTTACCAGCTACTCGAAACCGAAAACCCCACCAGGTTTGGATTCGTAGTATCGAAAGCTTGCGGCGGAGCCGTCAAGCGAAACCAACTAAAAAGAAGGCTTCGAAGCATAGCTCGGGACAAGATAAACCAGTTTCCAGCCGGCTCCCAGCTAGTGCTCAGACCCCTTCCAGGAAGCTCAGAACTTGAGTTTTCGGCCCTCGAATCCGATTTCGATCGGGTTTTAGGGCTCAAATGAAGACTTTGTGGACGATTTGGCTGGTTCCTAGGAACCTGGTCATTTTGTTTCTAAAGGGATATAGAAAGTTCATATCCCCTCTTTATGGGGATGTGTGCCGGTATTACCCGAGCTGCTCGGCTTATGGCTTAGGCCAGATCCAGCAGCGAGGCGTGATCGCGGGAAGCGTTTGGACGATTCTTCGAATCTTCCGCTGCAACCCTTGGTCACAAGGAGGAATTGACCAGGTCAAGGACTCCGCCCAGAGATTTGTAGTTTTGGAAAACGGCTTTGTTTCACCAAAGCCCCAGGAAAGGTAAGAAATGGACTTTCTGTTCCCCATCAAGTGGGTAATTGAGCTGATTTTGGTGGGTTTCCACTCCCTTTT
>JBILXL010000097.1:0-3981 GCA_044378505.1 Rhodoluna sp.
CGTGCATTGTGGTGTGATCGGCAACCCTTATGCCAATTGCGGCAATCTTTAGGTGCGTTCCGCCAACCGGTGCCCAAACTCCTGATCGACCCTCAACTCTTTCGGTTTCAAGACCGAAGTCAGCGCATATATCTATAAGTATTTGCTCGAGCCAGCGAACGTATCCGACCACATCGATTGGGTTAGGAAGTCTCATGATCGGGTAGCCAACCAGCTGACCTGGACCGTGCCAAGTAATCTTTCCGCCGCGGTCAACGTCAATAACTTCTGTGCCGTCGTCTGGTCGTTCGGAATCCTCGGTGCGCTTGCCGGCGGTGTAAACACCCTCATGCTCAAGCAAAATGCAAGTATCTGGCCTAGTGCCTTGGGCTACTTCTTTATGAATGGTTCTTTGGAGGGCTAGCCCATCAAGGTATGGCACGAAATCGGGATCAAGTCCTGCGGTTAGAAATTCCGGCACTTCTCAAGTCTAAGAGTTATCCCAAGAAGCAAATCCCATCTACTAAAGGTCGGGGTGCCTTGGGATGCTTAAGGCCATGAGGCAGACACATGCGCGTTTACTGGTTGCCCGAGGGTACTACCTGGGAAAACCCATTTCCGCTCCCAGCATCCGTATCTACCAAGCTCACGATCAACTCGGCTCTGAATATCTACTCACACGTGGAAAAACACTTGGCCCCAGTTGGCCAACTATTGCCAAAGTGTTTGACGAATCACAAATTGAATATTCACTTATAGAAGTTGGAAGTATCTGGCTAGTTTCGCCTGATAGTCAAAGGACTCGAAAGATTCTTTTGGGCCTCAACAAACTAGCCAAACAGAGCGCTAGCGAAGAGGTACATCTACCTGAGGTTGGCTTTGTATCTGCGGGAACGAAAAAGCAGTTCGAACTTCGCAACTTAGTAGGGCCGATGTTGATAGCGCTGTTGAGCTTGGGGCTGCTTCTAGTACCGAATGTAGTTCCAGAGCAAGAAATCTTGGATGATGCAAAGCAACCAGAGATTTCTTGTGCCTTGGATCTTTCCGCTGGTGAACTTAGAGATTGGGTAGCAGCAAGTCTCGAAGGACGTGGATCAACTAGCTCAGCGGAAGTGCTGGTGCAATCAGAACTTGGAACACTCACTCTTGAGATCCAACAAACACTTGGATCGACTCAAAGTGTCACGGGCCAAATTGACTGCGACGATGGCCGTTCAAAAAAGCTTCACTATCGCCTTGATGCTTCCGCGAACGGAAACCTAGTTGAAATAGGGCAGGAGCTAAATCCCTAGGTTGTTTTGGAAGTTTGCTTCTTCAAGGCGAGCTTTTACGTCAACTAGATATCTAGACGCGTCAGCACCGTCAACTAGTCGGTGGTCGTAGCTCAATGCCAGGTAAACCATCGAACGAATAGCAATTGACTCTTGACCGTCGCTGCTGGTGATAACTACCGGGCGCTTCTGGACGACCCCAGTTCCCAAGATGGCTACCTGAGGCAAGAACACAACTGGGGTGTCAAACAAGGCTCCGCGGGATCCAGTGTTGGTAAGGGTAAAGGTTCCACCCATCATCTCGTCTGGCTTTAGCTTGTTCTCACGAGTGCGTGAAGCTAGGTCTGCAATCTGCTGCGCAATCTGAGCCAAGCTAAGCGACGCCGCATCACGGATAACCGGAGTTAGCAAACCACGTTCGGTGTCAACAGCAAAGCTGATGTTCTCGCTCGGGTGGTAATTGATAGTCTCGCCTTCGATTGAAGCGTTTAGCTTTGGGTGAGAGCGCAGGGCCTCGGCACTTGCCAGGAAGAAAAACGGCATGAAATTCAACTTGGTGCCGGTGGCAGCGGTGAAGCGAGCTTGGATACTCTTTCGCATCTCAGCGATTCGAGTCACATCTACTTCCACGACGGTTGTTAGCTGAGCTGATGAAACCATTGAGGCAACCGCACGCTCGGCAAGTACCTTGCGCAGTCTAGACATTGGTTCGCTAGTTCCGCGAAGTGCGCTAACAGGCGCTGGCACGTGTGCTGCGGCTGGCGCAGCAGAAGATCCAACTGGAGCAGAAGTTGCCGCCATCACATCTTCTTTACGGATACGACCGCCAACTCCAGTTCCAGAAACTCGAGAAAGATCTACACCTGAATCTTGAGCAAACTTTCTAACCAGCGGGGTGACGTATCCGGCATCAGTTGATGAAGTGGCAGGAACAGAAATTACCGGCGCTGCAACTACTGGAGGTGCAACAGGAGGTGCAGCAACTGGAGCAGCTACAACAACTGGTGGCGCTGCGATAACCGGAGGAGCAACAGGTGCTGCAACAATCGGAGGCGCTACTGGTGCTGGGGGAGCCTGCACTACTGGAGGAGCAACAGGTGCTGCTGCGGCTGGCGCAGCAGGTGCAGCTGAACCCGAACCCGAACCGATGATTACCAGAACCGCTCCAACTTGAACGGTCTCGTCTTCTTGAACAAGAATCTGCTCAATTACCCCAGCCACGGGGGATGGGATCTCGGTGTCTACTTTGTCTGTCGATACTTCTACAAGGGGCTCGTCAACGTTGACGCTGTCGCCAACTTTCTTTAGCCAGCGGGTGACCGTTCCTTCAGTGACTGATTCACCTAGGGCTGGTAGCACTACGGATTCGCTCATTGTTTCTAACTCCTTGTTTATCTATCTAAAGTCTAGGCGTGGGCGTGTAAAGGCTTGCCGGCGAGGGCTAAGTGCGCCTCACCCATGGCTTCGTTCATGGTTGGATGAGCGTGAATCAAGTTCGCAACATCCTCTGGATAGGCTTCCCAATTCACAATCAACTGAGCTTCACCGATTTGCTCGCCAACGCGAGAGCCGATCATGTGGACTCCAAGAACTGGACCATTATTCCTGCGAACCAGTTTGATAAATCCTGCTGTGCCAAGAATCTGGGATTTTCCGTTGCCACCCAGGTTGTATTCGTAAGTTGAAACGTTCTCAGCCCCAAACTTCTCAATGGCCTTGGCTTCAGAAAGACCAACCGATGCAATTTCAGGTTCGCAGTAGGTGACCTTGGGGATTCCGTCTTCGTCGATTGCTACCGGGTTTAGCCCCGCGATATCTTCAGCGATAAAGATTCCCTGCTGGAAGCCGCGGTGGGCAAGTTGAACTCCTGGAACGATATCGCCTGCGGCATACACGCCAGGAAGGTTGGTGTTTAGACGGTCGTTGGTGATTACCCATCCACGATCCATAGTCAGGCCTTGTTCCTCGTAGCCAAAACCAGCGGTGTTTGGGCCTCGCCCAACAGCAACCAGCATAAGTTCGGCTTCCACACGTGTTCCATCTTCTAGGACGGCAGTCACTGATGAGTCCGTCTGCTCCACACCACTGAAGCGAACTCCAAGCTTGAAATCGATTCCGCGCTTACGGTAAGCACGCTCAAGGGCCTTGGAGATTACTTCGTCCTCATTTGGAACTAGGTGGGGCAAGCCTTCGATAATGGTCACTTCAGATCCAAAAGAGCGCCAGATAGAAGCAAACTCAACACCGATGACTCCACCACCAAGAACTATCACGCTCTTTGGAACAAAATCCAATTTGAGGGCGTGGTCTGAGGTGATTACCCGTCCACCAATTTCAAGACCAGGAAGAGACTTTGAGTATGAGCCAGTTGCCAAAACAACATTGGTTCCGGTGTAGTTATCGCCATTTACGGTCACGGTCTTAGGCCCAGTTAGGCGACCCTCTCCTGCAACAACGGTGATGTTTTTGGAGTTGACCAGACCGGTTAGGCCTTTGAAAAGTTTGTCGATGACCCCGTCTCGGTAGCTGTTGACTTTTGGCATGTCGATTGAGTTAAAGGTCGCATTGATTCCAAAGTTTTCTGCTTCGCGTGTGTTGTCCGCGATTTCAGCTGAGTGCAACAGGGCCTTGGTTGGGATACAACCGCGGTGCAAACAGGTCCCTCCGAGTTTGTCCCTTTCAACCAGCGCAACGCTTTTGCCAAGTTGGGCTGAGCGAAGTGCAGCTGCGT
>JBILXL010000099.1:0-3967 GCA_044378505.1 Rhodoluna sp.
AAAGAGTCACTTTTTTCCACCCCGCATGTCATACAGCCAAAAACCAACGGCCAAAAGCGCTGTCAACAGTACCGGTACCCCTGCTGGCAGAACAGAGGAAAGCGAAATTGCAACAAAGGCTGAAGCAACGGCTAAAGCTAAGAACTTGGACTGGCTTAGGCGTGGCCAAATTAGTCCTAGAAAAGCTGCACCGGCAGCTGCGTCAAGGCCCCAGTCGGTTGGATTACCAATCTGGGAACCAAGGACTGCGCCGAGAAAAGTAAAGAAGTTCCAGAACACAAAAACAGCGATACCGGTGAGCCAAAAACCCAAACGCTCCTGCTTGCGATCTGGTTCTCCAAGCAAGGAAACGGCATTCGACTCGTCGATAGTTAACTGGGCTGCCACCGGCATCATCAAACCGCGCACAGACAAAACTGGATTCATCCGAATCGCATAGAAACCGTTTCTAACCCCCAGCAGCCAAGCAGACAAAATTGCTGGAACAACTCCGGCGCCAGTTGCTATCACCCCAATAAACGCAAACTGACTACCTCCGCTGAACATCAAAAGACTCAGCGCCATGGTTTGCCAAAGATCTAGCCCGGCAGCAACCGAGAGTGCCCCGAAAGATATTGCATAGACGCCGGTTGCGAAACCCACCCCTAGAGATACTGCAGTGATCGACTGCTGCTTACTCGACATCTAGTAGCCCCGATCGATTCATAGCAAGTATCAGCTCCACCGAATTCGATACCGGTAAGCGTGGAACTAGTGCATTTAAGGAAGCCATATCGAACTTAGCGATCTTGGCCGAATCCGAAGATGTCCAAACATCCTTTAGCTTCTTTACGCCACTGGCCAGCTTCTGAGGTAATTCGTCTACTTGTCTTACGAAATTCAAATCGACCGCGCGATAAGCAGGCTGCGAAGAAACCAGTTCCCAAATAGCACTAAGCGAATAAGCAGTTACTCCAGTAGTGGCTTTGGATACGGCAGCCACTAAACCCTGGGCGCCTTGGTCAACTGAAACAACATCAAACATTCCTCCCTGCAGAGCATCAAGCAGCAAATCAGGTTGCGCAAATGAGGCAGTCAAAACCGCCGGTGGGGCCTGCTTTGGGCCAACCAAATTTCTAAGACTCGAGTAGAAACTTACCCCTGCACCAGAAAAGAGCCTTTGATCTACTACCAAAACGTCAATTAGAGATTGCTCGATTGCCTCAAGGTCATCTTGTGATCCATCGGAATCAAACACAACTTCAAACTCAGGTTCTGAGGATAGGACCAGCTTTCGGCCAAATCGAACATCAGAGTCCGTATCAAGCAAGCCAATGCGAATAGTGGAAGCCATTTAGGATGCGGAGTCCAAATTGACGCCAATTCCGCTTGCAGGAAACATTGCAGAAACCGTGAATCCAATTCCAACCACACGCTGAACCTCTAGCGAGCCACCATAGCTCTCGGCTCGTTCACGCATAGCTGTGAGTCCAGGTCCCGAGACTTTATCCAACAGTGTGTCTAGGTCGTCTTTGGCCTCGTAAGGCAAAGGCAAGCCATTGGGGCCTAAGGTCGCTCGCCTGACAATTTCGACCCCATTGTCCTTGATTATTACCTGCAAGCCATTTTCAAGCCAGGAAATTTCAACGGCAGCCCTGGTGCCTTTTGGGTTGTGCTGTCTAACGTTTTTCAGTGCCTCGAAGATAATCCGATAAATCGTCAGCTCAGCCGACGGATCTAGCGCGAACCGCTGCCCAAAATGGGAGATAGAGACATCAAGCCCGGTTTCTCTCATGCTGATAGCTAGTGACTCAAGATCTTCTAGGGTTGGTGGCTTGATGGAAGATGTAGTGCCTCGGTTGAGCATGTCGAAAAGCCTTCGCAGTTCAGTGTGGGCACTTCGGGCGCTATCCAGCACTTTCTCTAGAGCTCGAAGACCTGCATCTGGATTTGCCTTTGCTGAGTAGATGCCACCTTCAGCATTGGTGATTACTGAGGAAAGTTTCTGAACCACGTTTTCATTGATATCTCTGGCAATTTCAAATCTCTTGGATTGCTCGGATACCTCAATGGAAAGTTTAAGTTGTTTTTCTTCATAGACAAGTCGGTCGATTTCTGTACCAACGTGCACCATACGGGTCATTAGAAGTTGACCCAAAATCCATGAAAGCGATACCAAGCTAAGTGCCAGTAAGGCCAGAGTTAGGAAGATGACAACTCGACCAATTTCGCCAAGTTGGATCGTTCCACCAAACAAGCCCAGGTTAATCGTCGGGTTAAATCCAACGTTCGCGGCAAATACCAAGCCGCCAAAAATGGCAACCACGAAGTTGATTTCGCGCCAGGGCTTTGGGCTGAAAGCTCCAACCACAAAAGCTAGAAGCACAATTCCGATTGATCCAAAAATTGGAAACAAGGTAAAGCTAACCTGGACAACGCTTGCCACAAGCACAAGTGCCGAGGCTAGAAAACTCAGTTTTCGAACAAATAGAAAGCTTGCCGCTATTGCAAGTGAGCCAAGCATGGCCATGATGCCTTGAGTGGCAAGATCAAGCCCACCCAGGGTAAGAAATACGAATGCCGCGAGAGCAACTTCTGGAAGCCAGTTTCTGTTTTGGATCCACCGAATCACCGGGACCTCCTGAAAGTGGCCATTTTGTCGCTAAAAATAAGTGGCTCCCCGGCTTGGACTCGAACCAAGAACCTATCGGTTAACAGCCGATTGCTCTGCCAATTGAGCTACCGAGGAATGCTTTCGCAGAGACCAACACTACCAAAATTTGGGGCTTCCAGAGCCCTCAGTAGCCCCGCTCTGGGTCTACTTGGCCAATCCAGGGGCCTTGACCCAAAAAGGCTTTCACGTTGTTCTGAACCCTAACGGCGAAGTGTCTTTCGACTATCTCCTTGGTATCAGCAGTGTGAGGAGTGACAATCAGGTCATCTCTGCCAAACATCGGATGCCCGTCAGGTAGTGGTTCAGGCTCTGTGACATCCACCGCAGCCCCAGCTAGCAGTCCTTGATCCAAAGCAGTAAGTAGATCGGCTGTGTTTACGATTGGGCCTCTTGCTACGTTCACCAAAAATGCAGTTGATTTCATCTTGGAGAAAAGTTCCAAGTCAAAAAGCCCCCGGGTCTTATCTGTCAAAGCACACGCAACAACTACTAGGTCTGCAACGGAAATCTTTTGACCCAAATTGGCAAGTCCAAACACTTCGTTTGCTCCAGGTACTTTGACCTCTTCTTGATTTCTACAAACCGAAATCTTTGCCCTGAAAGGCTTTAGCATCCCGATTAGTTCCTCTGTGATTCCGCCTGCCCCAATCAGCAAAACGTTCGAATCGTAGAAGCTAACCGCCTCGCGCTTGCCCCAGCTAGTTGCTTTTATTCGAACAGGAAGTTTTCTTCCGAGCGCCAGAGCCAAAGCAAGTGCGTGCTCGGCAACGGGTTCTTTGTATGAACCCTTGGCACTAGTGAATCTAACTGGAGCAGACAGAATTTTGGCAAAGGCGTCCACTCCAGCAAAAGGAAGCTGCACCCATTCAATTTGAGGATTCTCCGACAAGTTTTTAGATAACAGCTCCGGTGCTGAGTAATCAGTCCAAATCAGTGCTTTCACTTCTTTCGAAAGCGGTGCTACCTGTCCCCCGCCTGAAACCACAGCTTCTTCATAAGAAGTAAAACTCTTAGGCTCGATGGCGATTAGATTGTTAGCCACCTTGAAGCTTCCTTCTGCGCTCTTCAACTGAAATTAGCTCACGCTGGAGCTGTTCGATCTGGGCCGTCTCAGCAGGATCAAGTTGCCTAAGCACTGCCTGCATCGATAGCTTCTGCCTAGTAAGCAAGGCGATAAATCCGGCGTTTACAACACCGGCGACATACCTTTCCAGCTCCTGCTCATTTCTAGCAGGCAGTTCAGTTGCAGCCAAAGAGCGGAGGGCTGAGTGAAGAGCTGGTTCAAGTGCTTCAGCAATTCTTGGCAGCCAGTTA
>JBILXL010000100.1:0-3952 GCA_044378505.1 Rhodoluna sp.
CGAGAATAATCGTGGATTGTTTGTGCTTGCAGCAACTTCAAATCCTGAAGCCTCTGCACTTCAATCAGCTATCCGAGATGGCAGAACCGTTGCAAGAAGTGTATTGAATTTTGCGGAGCAGTACAGTGGTGCGGGCCTTGGTTCAATTGGGGTAGTGGTTGGTGCAACAGTGAACGATGTGGATCTTGGGTTGGATTTTTCAGGTAGCTTGAAAATTCCAGTTCTAGTTCCTGGCTTTGGAGCACAAGGCGCTTCTCTGATGGAGGCACGGTCTTTGCTTTCTGGCTACGCAAATACGGCGATCTGCAATGTTTCTCGTTTGGTTGCGGGTGCTTCGCTTGATGGTCTTTCTTCTAGAATTTCGAAAGCAAAAGCTGATCTTGAGGTAGGGTTGCGGGCATGAAATCAGCTGGCAAGCTAATTGTTATGGCAGGTCCCTCCGCGGTTGGAAAGGGCACTCTCGCATCGCACATCGTCACAAACTTTGAAGGTTTTATGCTCTCTGTTTCTGCAACCACTAGGTCTCCACGCGAGGGAGAAGTTGATGGCATCTCCTATGTCTTTCTAACGGAGGAACAATTCAAGATTCGCGCTGATTCTGGTCAAATGCTTGAGTGGGCGACTGTTCATGGCAGACACTCCTATGGCACTCCACGGGAACCTGTAGAGCAGGGGTTAGCTAAGGGATTCAATGTGATCCTTGAGATTGACGTCCAGGGGGCTTTTCAGGTCAGAGAGAGTTTTCCAGAGGCTTTATTGGTTTTTGTAAAGCCTCCAAGCTTCGAAGAGCTGCGGGCAAGGCTTGATAAAAGGGGGACCGAGTCTGAACAGGACAAGCAAATTCGCCTTGAAACGGCTAGAACCGAGCTTGACCAGGCTTCCGAGTTTGATTATTCAGTCGTCAATGACGAGGTGGCCAGATGTGCCCAAGAAGTCGTAGACTTAGTACAAACCACATAATCACAGGAAAGTTGCCATGTTTGAAAAGCTAGAAGGAATCGTTTCTCCCTCCATCGATAAGTTGATGGATCGAGTGGACTCGAAGTACGAGCTTGTGATGTTTGCTGCCAAAAGAGCACGCCAAATTAACGATTACTACTCTTCCTTGCACGAGGGAAGTCTTTTCAACAACGTAGGTCCACTAGTTGATGTAACCATCGACGAGAAGCCTCTCACCATTGCCCTAAATGAGGTTGACCAGGGTCTTCTTACAAAGCGCAACCTAGACTAAGCGACGCCAACAGGTGGCCAGTGTAGTGGTCGGTGTGACCGGCGGAATAGCTGCATATAAATCTGCTCCATTGATTCGTCTGTTTTCTGAAGCCGGCCATTCAGTCCAAGTTGTAGCTACTAACAACGCCTTCAAGTTCATCGGTAAAACTACCCTTGAGGCACTTTCGGGAAATCCAATATCTATTGTGGATCCGGATCTGTTTACCGATGTCGACCAGGTAAAGCATATTGCTTTGGCAAAATCTGCCGATCTTATAGTTATAGCTCCTGCGACAGCGTCATTTATTGCAAAGATGACTTCCGGAATTGCAGATGATCTTCTTACTACCACTGTGCTAGCAGCTACTTGTCCAGTGATAGTGGCCCCGGCCATGCACACAGAGATGTGGGAGAACAAAGCAACCACAGCGAACATCGAAACTCTTTCACTTCGAGGCATTACCATCGTGTGGCCTGAGGTTGGAAGACTCACGGGTGAGGATTCGGGAGCAGGAAGACTCGCAGAACCAGAAGAGATTTTTGAATCAGCATTGGCTGCACTTGGTGGACCGCTGAGTGGAAAACGTGTGCTTGTCACCGCTGGTGGAACCAGGGAACCCATTGATGCGGCAAGGTTTATCGGAAACTTCTCGTCTGGTAAGCAGGGAGTAGCTTTTGCTCGTGCGGCTAAACTGCTCGGTGCCGATGTTGAACTAATTGCAGCCAACATCGACGATTCCCTTACTTCTGGACTAAAAACAATCAATGTGGGTTCAGCCTTGGAGCTATCCCAAGCCCTGGAGGCAAAGTTTGGAAGCTATGACATCTTGGTTATGGCAGCAGCAGTTGCCGACTACAAACCAATTGAGTCAACTTCCACAAAACTAAAGCGCTCCGAACTCGGGGAGGAGCTTAATCTTTCTTTGGTTGCAAATCCTGACATTCTTGCCGAGACAGTCAAGAGATTAATAAGCTCAGGTTCAAAGGCTGTAGTTGTTGGTTTCGCAGCAGAAGCAAGTAATGATCTGGAGTCACTTGCGAGAATTAAACTCACCGCCAAAGGATGCGATTACTTGATAGCAAACGACATTAGCGATGGCAAGGTATTTGGCACGGATCACACGGAGCTTGTGCTGGTTTCTCAATCAGGGTCAAATACCTTCGTGGGTTCAAAGCAGTCAGTTGCTAAGGATGTTTTGTCCTTGATAGCAAGTAACATAGAGTAATCATGAGCACACTGAGACAGTTCACTTCCGAGTCCGTCACTGAAGGTCACCCTGACAAGATTTGTGACCAAATTTCGGACGCAATTCTTGATGCAATGCTGGCCCAAGACAAGGACGCTCGTGTTGCTGTAGAAACAATGGTGACTACCGGTTTAGTGCACGTCGCAGGTGAAGTCTCAACTTCCGGCTACGTCGAGATCCCGTCAATTGTTAGAGAAACTGTTCTAGCTATCGGATACAACTCTTCAAAGATTGGCTTCGATGGAAAAAGTTGCGGAGTATCTGTTTCGATAGGTCAACAGTCACCTGATATTGCCCAGGGGGTTGACTCTGGACTTGAGGTTCGCTCACAAGGCTCTACAGATCGGTTTGAAGCTCAGGGGGCTGGGGATCAAGGCATCATGTTCGGATACGCCAGCAACGAGACTCCTACCTACATGCCAACAGCAATCGCTCTTTCGCATCGTCTAGCGGAAAAACTCGCCAGTGTTCGAAAATCTGGTGAAGTGGCATTTCTTCGTCCAGATGGAAAGACTCAAGTCACAGTAGGTTTTGATGGTTCAACACCAAAGACAATTGAAGCCGTTGTTGTCTCCAGTCAGCACGATGATGGTGTTACCCAGGACGACATTCACGAGGCCATTAGGACTCATGTGATTAATCCGATTCTTGAGCAGTCTGGTCTTGATTTCTCAAAGGCAAAGTTTTTCATAAACCCAACGGGTAAGTTTGTGGTCGGTGGACCACAGGGAGACGCTGGCCTTACGGGAAGAAAAATCATCGTCGACACCTACGGTGGAGCTGCAAGACACGGAGGTGGAGCTTTCAGTGGGAAGGATCCTTCCAAGGTTGACCGTTCTGCTGCCTATGCGATGCGTTGGGTTGCCAAGAACGTAGTTGCATCAGAGGCAGCCGATAGAGCCGAAGTTCAAGTGGCCTATGCAATTGGCGTGGCAAACCCGGTGGGAATCTATCTTGAAACTTTTGGAACCGAAAAGGTTGAAACTTCAATGATTGAAAAAGCAATAAGAGACATTTTTGACCTCAGACCCCGTGCAATCGTTGAACAGTTAGACCTATTGCGACCTATCTACTCAAAAACTGCCGCCTATGGTCATTTCGGAAGGGAACTGCCGGAGTTCGGCTGGGAGAAACTCGATCGCGTCGACGCTTTGCGATCCGCACTGAAGCTCTAAATGCCAAAGATAGCGAAGCTGGCTATCCAGTCAAATCTTCCACAGCTTGACCGGCTGTTTGACTACCTTGTGCCAGACAGTCTCGCCCAGCAATCGGAAATTGGTTCTCGAGTCAGGGTCATGTTTGGAAGATCTAAAGAACCTCTTGATGCATTCATAGTTGAATATCCCAAAGAATCAGAGTTTTCAGGTCGGCTCAGTGAGGTTCTTGATGTTGTTGGTCCTTCGAAAACACTCACAGCAAGCATTTTCAAATTGTGCCAGCAGTTGGCAGAACGGTCTGCGTCTACTCTTGGTGATGTTCTAAAACTCGCGATT
>JBILXL010000101.1:0-3946 GCA_044378505.1 Rhodoluna sp.
TGTTCAAATTGCGCAGTGATTGATTTGTCTTTGGTTGTGACAGTCCAGTTATCACTCCAAATGTCCCACTCGTGAGTCCCGAGGGTAAGCATCGGTTCAATTGTGAAAACCATTCCTACCTCCATGGTGTTGGAATAGTTCGGAGCCGCATCGAAATGCGGAATCACTAGACCTGAGTGAAAAGCTTCGCCAATACCGTGGCCTGTGAAATCTCTAACTACTCCGTAGTTGAATCTCTTGGCATAAGACTCGATAGTTCTGCCAATAACGTTGATCGGCCGCCCTGGCATCACAACAGCAATTGCTCGATCAAGAGCTTCCTTGGTTCTTTCAACTAGGTCCGCGACATCCTTAGAAACATCGCCGATCAAGAAAGTTGCGTTGCTGTCGCCGTGAAAGCCATCTTTGAATGCTGTGATATCAACGTTCATGATGTCACCGTCTTGCAAAACAGTGTCATCTGGAATCCCGTGGCATATAACTTCATTGATCGAAGTGCAGCAGGATTTAGGAAAACCCCTATAACCCAGCGTCGAAGGGTAGGCACCCTGAGAAACCATGTATTCGTGAGCTAACTTATCTAGCTCATCGGTAGTGACACCTGCTTTAGCATTGGCTCCCACCAGAGCGATTGCCTCGGCGGCGATTTTTCCAGCCGCCCTGATTTTTTCGACCTGGTCCGCACTCTTGATATGGCTGCCGGTGAATTCGGCCGGGGAAGGCTTGCCAACGTATTCTGGTCGCGCAATGGCACTTGGAACAGACAGCGGTTTAGAGATTACTCCAGGCGTTAGAAATCCTGTTTGGCTATCTCTGGGCATTGCTCCAGTCTATTTTGAGATCGGCGTTAGGCTCTTGCTATAGGTCGGAGGCAAAAAAGTGTCAGATGCACCCAAGTACTGGTTCAACATCAGAACAAAGCAGGTTGAACACGGGCTAAAAAGTTCATCGGAAGATCGCATTGGACCCTTTGACTCAGCTGCAGAAGCTGCCAATGCCGAGGCTATTGTGAAAGCTCGTTCCCAGGCCTGGGCAGAGCAAGAAAGGGAAGAAGACTAGTCCTCGAAAGAGTGGTCTTTGCTAGGAAAACTAGCTGACTGAACCTCTGCTCGATATGCCTTAGCTGCTGAGGTTAGATCCGTTCTTAGCGATGCGTACTGCTTCACGAATTTTCTTGAACCAGTGGAAAGACCTGCAAAGTCCTGCCAAACCAGAATCTGACCATCAGTTTGGTTGCCGGCTCCGATACCGATTGTTGGGATGCTCAGTTGCTTTGTGATGGTGGCAGCAACTGATGCTGGAACCATCTCAAGCACAATCGCAAAGACTCCAGCCTTCTGAAGTTTTGTGGCTTCCTCAATCAATTCTGCGGCGGAATCGCCGCGACCTTGAACTTTGAATCCGCCGATTGCGTGCACTGATTGCGGAGTAAAACCTAAGTGACCCATCACTGGAATACCCGCTGCGACTATCGCTTCAATTTGGGCAATTCGGGAACTGCCACCTTCGAGCTTGACGGCGGAAGATCCTGTTTGCTTCATCAGTTTTATTGCGCTCTCAACTGCTTGCTGCGCGCTTATCTCGTAGGAGCCAAAGGGCATATCCACAACAACAAGTGAATGCTTGGCGGCGGTAGCGACTGCTTTACCGAAACTCACCATTTCATCTAGCGTGATCTCTAAGGTGTTCTCATGTCCAAGGACGGTGTTACCAGCTGAGTCACCAACCAGAATCACTTCAATGCCCGCCTCGTCGAAGATCTCTGTAGTCAAAGCGTCGTAGCTGGTAAGGCATGCAAATTTCTCGCCCGCCTGCTTCATCGCAGTAAGCGTGCTGGTTCGGATTTTTTTTAGCGAGGTGCTCATTATTGATTAGCTCCACCCATTTGAAATTGGCATGCGGCGCTCACGGCCAAAGGCAAGCTTAGTAATTCTTGGGCCAATTGCGCCCTGGCGTCTTTTCCACTCTGAATTCTTGACAAGTTTCAGAACAGAGTCAACTAACGCGCCATCGAAGCCTTTTGCTGTTATCTCGGATGCCGAAAGTCGCTGCTCGATGTGAAGCTCGAGAATCTGATCTAAAACCGCATAATCAGGAAGAGAATCTTGATCTGTTTGCCCTGGACGAAGCTCGGCAGAAGGCGCTTTGGTGATGGAAGACTCAGGAATTGGGGGAGTCAACCCGGCTTTAGTTGCAATTTCGTTTCGATGCTTGGCTAATGCCCAAACCAAGCTTTTTTCGACGTCCTTGATTGGTGCGAAGCCGCCCACGGAGTCGCCGTAGATTGTCGAGTAGCCAACTGCTAACTCAGATTTGTTTCCGGTTGTGAGCACCAGGTGTCCATCCTGATTGGAAAGACCCATGAGGATAACTGCTCGCACTCTAGCCTGAAGATTTTCTGCAGCAAGCCCATCCAGATTTAGTTGACTCATTGCGGTATCAACCATGGCTTCAATTGGCTGCTCCGAATAAATAAGACCGGTGTTCTGAGCGAGTGCTCGCGCGTCAACCAATGAATGCTCAGAAGAGTATTTACTTGGCATGCCAAAGCCAAAGACATTCTTTGCACCTAGTGCGTCAACCGCGAGGCTTGCGCAAACCGCGGAGTCGATTCCACCGGATAGACCAAGAACAACTGATTTGAATCCATTTTTGGCAACGTAATCTCTGAGCCCAAGAACAAGAGCTTCCCAAATTTGCTGATGCTGGGTCAGTGGTTCAGCAGTTTCAGATACCGGAGCAATCTTGGATTTTGATTCAACATCAAAAACGCAAAGGTCTTCGCTAAATTGGCTGGCTCGCACAATTTCAGCTCCAGAGCTATCTACTACAAAGCTGTTTCCGTCAAAGACCAGATCATCCTGGCCACCAACGAGATTGACATAGGCAACGGCTGTGTTCTGGGCTTTGGCCAAAGACTGCACAAGCTCAAGTCGTGAATCCGTTTTGCTGGTTTCAAATGGTGAGCCGTTTAGAACAAGGGTCAGGTCAACATCCGAGGCGCTGATCTGTCCAACCGGTCCACCGGATTGCCAAATGTCTTCGCAGATTACTGTGGCGAACTTCATGCCGTTGACTTCAAAGGTGAGTAGGTCTTGGCCCGGCACAAAAACCCGATACTCATCGAACACTGAATAGTTTGGCAAGTGGTGCTTTGCGTAGTGGCCAGAAATCTTTCCACCAGAAATAAGCGCAGCTTTGTTGGCCCCGATTGCCCAGCTAGATGGGTTTTCGGCAAAACCTGGATATCCGACCACCAGAGTCATCTTGCCAAGGCCAGCCTTGTCGCTTGCTTTTGCCAAGTCCTTGAGGGTTTGTTCGCTGGCATTGAGAAAATCGCGGCTTAGGGCAAGGTCTTCGATGGGGTATCCGGTTAGGGCAAGCTCTGGGAAAAGCACAATCTGGGCACCGGCTTGTTGAGCGCGCTTAGCGATCTCGAGGATTTTTGCGCTGTTGCCCGAAAGATGCCCAACTGTAGGGTTTATCTGGGCCATGGCTACGCGAACGGCGGGCATAACCATTAGCCTAGTAGCAGGCAAGGAAGAGGATTTTCATGGATAAGCAGCGCGATTTTGTGCTTCGAACCATCGAAGAGCGCGGCGTAAAGTTCGTGCGACTTTGGTTCACTGACGTAGCTGGAACCCTAAAGTCCGTTGCAATCGCACCAGCTGAGGTTGAGGGCGCATTCGCGGAAGGGTTGGGTTTTGATGGCTCCGCCATCGAAGGCCTTTCAAGAAGCTATGAAGCCGACATGCTGGCTCAGCCAGACCCTTCAACTTTCCAGATCCTTCCGTGGCGCGGAGAAATTGACCCAACCGCCAGGATGTTCTGCGACATCATGACTCCAGATGGTCAACCGGCGGCTGCTGACCCAAGAAACGTTCTTCGTCGTGCTTTGGCTAAGGCCAGCGATCTTGGCTTCTCTTTTTACATTCACCCGGAAATC
>JBILXL010000024.1:0-13380 GCA_044378505.1 Rhodoluna sp.
TCAACAATTAGCTTGTCGAAGTTGGTGAACTCTCCCGCACGGGTAGCCTCAACGCGGTAAGACACCTTTAGTACTGGTGAGTAGATCGAATCGATTGGGATAACACCTGGGTCGGAGTCTGGGTTTCGGTTCTGAGATGCCTGAACATAGCCACGGCCACGCTCAATGATTAGCTCAACTTCGAACTTGCCCTTACCGGTAAGTGTTGCAATAACGAGCTCTGGATTGTGGATTTCAACACCGGCAGGAGCCTGGATGTCAGCTGCTGTGACCACTCCGGCGGTTGCCTTCTTTAGGTGAGCAACAACTGGAGCGTCGTTCTCGGATGAGACAACAAGTTCCTTGATGTTCAAGATGATCTCTGTTACGTCTTCCTTAACTGCATCAACAGTTGAGAACTCATGGCTAACGCCATCAATTCTGATGTTGGTAACAGCTGCTCCCGGGATAGATGAGAGCAAGGTGCGACGTAGTGAGTTTCCAAGGGTGTAACCGAAACCTGGCTCTAGGGGCTCAAGAGCAAACCTGGAGCGGCTCGGAGAAAGCACTTCTTCGTTTAGTGTGGGGCGCTGAGCAATTAGCACTTGCGTTGGTTCCTTTCAGCTGAGCATCCGCTATTTGACGCTCATTTGTTTAGGCTGCCAAGTGGCCACTTGGCAGTTTGTTGCTATGGAAGTAAAGCTTTGAAAATTAGACGCGACGGCGCTTTGGAGGGCGGCAACCGTTGTGAGCCTGTGGGGTCACATCGGAAATTGAGCCAACCTCTAGTCCTGCTGCCTGAAGTGAACGGATTGCTGTCTCGCGACCAGAACCTGGTCCCTTAACGAATACGTCAACCTTCTTAAGTCCGTGCTCCTGAGCCTTCTTGGCTGCGTTTTCTGCTGCCAGCTGAGCTGCGAAAGGAGTTGACTTACGTGAACCCTTGAAACCAACATCACCTGATGATGACCAGGAGATAACTGCACCGGATGGGTCAGTGATCGAAATGATGGTGTTGTTGAAAGTCGACTTGATGTGAGCTTGTCCAACCGGAACGCTCTTTTTCTCTTTACGACGAGGCTTGCGGGCTGCGCCCTTAGCTGGGGTCTTGGTTGCGGTCTTTGCCGCGGTCTTCGCTGCTGCCATGATTTTCTCCTAAGTCCTAATCCGACCCGCTTAGCGAGCGGCCTTCTTCTTGCCGGCTACGGTGCGCTTTGGACCCTTGCGAGTACGAGCGTTGGTCTTGGTTCTTTGACCGTGGACTGGAAGTCCCTTACGGTGACGGATTCCCTGGTAGCTACCGATCTCAACCTTGCGGCGGATATCTGCGGCTACGTCACGACGTAGCTCACCTTCGGTTTTGTAGGTACCTTCGATGTGATCACGAAGTGCAACAAGCTGCTCGTCAGATAGATCCTTGACGCGAATGTTCTTGTCGATCTTGGTGTCTTCTAGTGTCTTGATCGAACGAGTGCGACCAATTCCGTAGATGTAGGTTAGGGCGATTTCAACACGCTTGTCGCGTGGAATGTCAACGCCGGCAATTCTTGCCATTTGGATTACTCCTGTTTGTTTAGAAGGTCTGTAGCTTCCCGCCCTAAATTTCTTTAGGCTCCGGCCTTCTCCGGAGGTACCAGCTATTTCTAACTGTTTGGAAAACTATTGAAGATATTCAGTTATGGTGTTGCGGGTGGTGCTTTAGCCCTGGCGCTGTTTGTGGCGCGGGTTATCGCAGATGATCATGACGCGACCGTGGCGACGAATAACCTTGCACTTGTCGCAGATCTTCTTGACGCTTGGGTTAACCTTCATGTCTCTTACTTTTCTTCAGGGCTTTTTACAAAACCGATTTACTTGTAGCGATAAATGATTCGACCTCTGGTGAGGTCGTAAGTGCTTAGTTCAACAATTACTTTGTCCTCAGGAAGAATACGAATATAGTGCTGTCGCATTTTTCCGGAGATGTGCGCTAAGACTTTGTGTCCGTTGGTCAACTCGACTCGAAACATTGCGTTCGGTAGAGCTTCAACCACCGAGCCCTCAATCTCAATGACGCCGTCTTTGTTGGCCATAGCCTCACTTATCTAATTCGTTGGATTGGTGGCGCTCCAAATCAGGTCATTTTTTGACCAGGATTGTGGAGGAAACACCAGTCTCCGAGTCTATCCAAAACCCCTCTACTGCGCTAGTCCGGGATTTCTAGCCCGAAAAGGCCCTGATTACTAGGGCGGCGGCCAGCCCAAACAGCAGAATCGAGAAAATCCGCTGAACCACAGACCTGTTCATTAGCTTGCTGAAGTGCGATCCAAGCAGGCTTCCCACTAGCGCTGAGGCAACGATGACCCCGGTTCCGACCCATTGATCGGCAGAAAAATCTATCCCCTGGGCTGCCCGGAACAAGATCGATGCCAAAGCGTTAAAGACAACCACGATTAGTGAGGTTGTGACTGCCTGAGTAAATCCCATCCCGTATATAAGTATCAGGGCAGGAACCAGCAGGTAGCCGCCTCCGATTCCGGTAAGGCCGGTCATAAAGCCCACAAAAACAAATGCAATTGCGCCAAGCCACTGTTGATTCTGGACTGCGCCTTTCATACCGGCCCTACCGAAGCCATTCCAGGCTAGAAATCCAGCTCCCACTAAAAGACAAGCCAAAATTATCTTGGCTTGCTCGTTGGAAATTGCATGGCTAGTCATTACCCCTAGTGGTGTGCCAAGAGTTCCAAGGGCAACAGCCCAGACAATCAACCTGAGTGAGACATCTTTTTTATCACGCAGCACCAGTGCCCCAATAGATGAGGTCAGAACAATGAACAAGGCACTGGTGGAGGCGTCATAGAAACTAAATCCACCAACAAGAATCAGTAACGGGGTTCCTAGAAGTGAGCCACCTGAGCCAACTAAACCCAGCAGGATTCCAATAAGTACACCAATTGGAATAGCAATAAGAAGCATTAAGCACCCGCTATTGGGGCAATACCCTCTTCGGTCAAATTGATTAGTTCGTGGGCAAGCCTTTCGTAGGCTTCGCCTCGCTCGGTCGTGGCATCTGCATAAATGTTGGCCAGGTCGCCTTGATCTTTGCTTCGATCGTAAAGCTCAGCCTGGTCAGTGCCTCCGTAAACAGTGAACCGATAATCTTCCGTCACAAGTGTTCTGATCTTCACCGGACCAGGAAGCCCCTCAATTCCAAATGGCTGATCTTCTTCGATCACCAGAGCAGTTCGCCAACTGGTGTGATCGCGGAGCAAATCTTTACCCTGGATGCCTCGATATTTTTCCGCTGAAGCTAATTCAATAACGGTCGGAGCTATGTCAACACTGGAAACCAATCTGGTGTCCTTCTGGGGTTCAATGCCGGGTCCGGTGATGATCAGTGGAACACGTGTCACGGCATCAAAGTGAACAAAGTGCTTGAGCATTAGACCGTGCTCGCCCATTAGATCGCCATGATCACCCGAGAAAATCACATAGGTGTCATCGGCTTTCCCAGAAGCCTCTAGGGATGAAAGTATCTCCCCGAGCGCATTGTCCATGAACTCGATTTGAGCAAACTGAGCCTTCAAGACATCTTCCATCTGATTCTGGGTTGGAGCCCAGGTCATTGTTAAATCAATGTTCTGCTTACCCGAGGCCCCATACATGGCCTCGATGTGAGCCGGTGAATTAGATGCGTGACTGAAGAAATTGGCGGGAATCTCAATATCATTTTCCCTCCATTTGTCGAACCAGCTTTTCGGCGGTGCAAATGGATGGTGAGGGTCCGGAAATGAAATGAAGAACAAAAATGGATCAGTCTCGTTTTTGACCTCGGATAGTCTCTGCCTAAACTTCTCGACGATAAATGAATTCGGGTGAAGCTCCTCTGGCACCTCACTAACGTAAACAGATTCCACTGTCTGGCTACGCTCAGTGGAATTCTTCCAACCAGCAAGATCATCTATGCTGACGCCCTTTGACCTGGCCCAATGATGGAAGTGCCCGGATGGATTGTCGCCGTGGCCAACAACCAAGTCGACGTGGTCGTAGCCGTAATAGTCTTTGGGCATAGACAGGTACTCTTTACGATGTCTGGCGGCATCTTCCCAGGATTGCCAGTCACCTTCGCCGCGATTGATTGAATCACGAATTTTTTCAAGAACCTCAGGATTTCTCAATCGCATTTCATCGGCTTGGTAATCTTCCCAAGCCCAACCCATGCTTTGGTGGTGAAGCTTTCCGATGGCGTAGTTCTTGTAACCACTTCGGCGCAGCGTTCGCATGAAAGTTTCGGCGTTCTGATCAAAGGTAACTCCGTTGGTTCTAGTTCCGTGCACAGATGGCCAGCGTCCGGTAGCAATTGACGCTCGGTTTGGCATACAGGTTGGATTAGCAGAGTAGGCGTTTGTAAACATCACACCTTTTTGGGCAAGCTTGTCGATGTTGGGGGTATTGACCTTAAATGGCCCGTCAGCGTAGGAGAACATGTCATGCCTGAATTGATCGGCGATGATGACAATGATGTTGGGTCTTTTCTCGGCCATGATCTCAAATACCTCCGTGCACTAGCTTGCCACCGACAAACACAGCGCGTGGCTTGGCCTTAGTAACCTGCCAAGGGTCACCGTCCCAGTCAACTAAACGGTCCAGAACTACAAAATCGGCTACCTTCCCAGGTGTCATTGATCCCCTCCACTGTTCAGAGTGGCTTTGATAAGCAGCGGTGGTGGTCAGCGCATGCATCGCTTCCAGCGCACTCAATCCCTGGCCATCATCAAAATCAGGCTCGGTGATGAATCCTCTATCGACCGCGGATGCGAAAATCACTCGCCAATCAGCTGGCGTTACCGGCGCGTCACTTGATATTGCCAGACTGATTCCGGCCTCTTTCATAGCACGAAATCTACCCCTCCTTAGAGTTCTCTCTCGACCGATGATTGGCTCGACCGCCCGACCAACCATTCGGCGAATTCCAGGCTGACTTGTTACGCAGATCCCTGATTTCGCAAGTCGCAGCATATCCTGCGACTTAATAAGATCTCCATGAATCACGTAGTTTCTCAGCTTGCTTGCTGTGGTATTTTGCTCAGCTGCATCAGCTATTGCAGAGACGGTCTCATCTCCCGTTGCGTGGATTCCTACTTGCCATCCATTATTTGTGGCGTAACGGAAAATAGAGTGCAGGGTTTCAACCTGCTCCTTCTCGTTCCTGCCTGCCAGGGTAAGAGATCCGTGAGTGTGGGTGTCGTATGGCTCGCTCATCCAGGAGGTCCTGCTTCTTGGTATTCCGTCTGCAAAAACCTTGAGCTGAGAAACGGTGACTTGATAGCCTCTTGACCGTATCTCTGGTGGACCAAATTCCTCCAGGCCCGCTTTGACATCTGCGATGGAAGTTCCGCCGAGTCCGCCAAACAGCAGCATGACTTCGACCCTCATGTTCAATTCCGCATCTTTGGCTAGTTGCTTGTATACATCAATCACTTCTAAAGATGCGGTTCCGTCATCAAGCGAAGCAGCCCCTGGGCCGAGCCCTGGATCTGTATAAGAGGTAATGCCATTTGCCAACAGGATATCTCTCGCCCGAATTACAGCATTTGTCAGCTCGCTACGAGAGGGCCGAGGCATAACTTGAGTGACAAGCTTTACAGCTGATTCGAGCAATAAGCCAGTTGGTTCCCCAAGACTGTTTCGAACAATTTGACCCCCGGCGGGATCTTCGGTGTTAGCAGTAATGCCAGCGGCATCTAGAGCTTTCTTGTTGCACCAGGCCTGATGGCCGCTGAAGTCAGTCAGGATGATTGGTTCGTTTATCTGAGCGTCTTCAAGTTCCTTATAGGTCAAAGTTGATCTTGGGCCCGTTCCCTCAATCGCTCCTCCAACCCATCCAAAACCTCTTACCCAGCCTGGGTTCGAACTTGCATGTTCTCTGAGTTTTCGATGAACCGCACCCAAGTCAGAACAGTGTTCAGGGGATATGTTTGCCCCCGAAAGCTGCCTTCCAAGCATGTACCCGTGCAGGTGTGAGTCCTCAATACCGGGGATAACAGTTGCGCCCTCGCAGTCAATAACTTGCGATTGGCTTGTGACAAGATTTTGTAGTTCCGACCAGCTGCCAACTGCAATGATGTCTTGCCCGTCAATGGCAAAGGCATCGGAATGGTGGTCGAAAGGTTTTAATGAAGCGTTTTTGAAGACTTTGATTTCGCCGATCATTCTATTGAAGGCCTCTTACCTGAGCGTAAATCTTGGTCCGAAGTTCAGCGAACTCCTCCCTTCCTCTACTCGCGACCTGATTGCGAGGATAAGGAAGGTCTACTTTGACAATCTCTTTTACATTTGCCGGCGAACCGTAGAGCACGACGACCTTGTTGCTTAGATAAACAGCCTCATCGATGTCGTGAGTCACCATCGCTGTGGTGATCTTGAAATCATCTCTAACCTTCAAAACCAAATCCTCTAGGTCAAACCGAGTTTGGGCATCAACCGAAGCAAAAGGCTCATCCATAATCAGAAGCTGCGGCCTAACTGCAATTGCTCGGGCAATTGCGACTCTCTGCTGCATTCCGCCGGATAGCTGCCAAGGGTAGTTCTTCTGGTTACCACTCAGGCCAACTTCAGTCAGCACTAGCTCAATAGTTTCTGCAGTTTCTGCCTTGGAGAGACCGAGTCTTTTTAGGGGCAGGGAAATATTTTTTTCAACGGTAAGCCAGGGCATCAATGACCTGGTGTAATCCTGCAAAACCACAGCCAATCCAGGTGGCGGGGAGTTAACTTCTTGTCCATTGATACGGATAACTCCCGAGGTGGGTTTCATGAGTCCGGTGAGTAGTCGGAGCAAAGTAGTCTTGCCAACTCCCGACGGGCCAACGATTGAAGCGAATTCACCCTCTAGTAGAGAAAAACTAATGTCACTCAGAACATGCTTGATTCCCGTGGGGGTCTGGTAGTCCATTACTACTGACTCCGCTGAGACAATTACTTTCCCTGTTGACACTTGTTGCTCCCTAACTAAGTTTCTTTGAAGCTAAATACCATCGCAGAGCACGGCGCTCCACGAGGTTGAAAATTACATTTACCAAAAAGCCCAGAGTTCCCATGAGAATAACGCCCGTCCAAGCGTCAGTGATCAAGAATGCATCGGTCGCAATCAGTGTAAACGCTCCGATTCCAAAACCTGATCCCAGTAGTTCGGACGCGATTGTCACAACAAAAGCCACCTGCAGCGACACCTGAATGCCAGAAAAAATGATAGGTCCTGCTGCTGGAATCCGGACTCGAACCAGGGTTTGAAACTTAGTCAACCTAAAAACCTTGGCAGTATCGAGCAGCGTTGGGTTGTTGGAGTGCATACCCTGAATCACGGCAAGCATGGTTGGGAAAATTGCCGCGAAGGCGATTGCAGCAATTCGCATCTCGTAGCTAAGGCCAAAGATCATGATGAAAATAGGCACCGTGGCCACTGCAGGAATTGATCTTATGAAGTCAATCGCGGGCTCTACAAACCTCGCAACGCCTTGGTTGGTGCCTATTACTACCCCACCAGCAATGCCAATAAACACCCCAAAGAAAAAACCAGAGAAAAGATTTATCAGGCTCGGAACTACGTGGATTGGGACGTTATCAAAAACCCAGAGATAAACAAATTGTTCCCAAATCACGCTTAGTGGAGGGAAGTATGGGTCTTGTGAATTCGTACTGAAAACCCACCAGGATGCAACTAAGGCAACCGGTAACCATAAAGAATGCATGGCATTTTTCGAGATTTCTTTGATCATTAGTCTGTCCAAAACACTACCTTGCGCTGAATGATTGAATAAGTGCGCGCCAGCGAAAGTCCCAGAATTCCAAAAACAATCACGAGAGCAAATGTTTGATTTGGCTGACCAGAGGACTGATACAGCAGCATCTGCTGACCAAGGCTTGGGGCCCCGCCAATCAGTCCTGCAACCACAGCAACAACCATTGAAACCGCTACCGCAATTCGAACTCCAACCGCAATAAATGGAAGCGCGCCGGGAATTCGAGCGTGCCAGATTTCATCCCATTTAGACATTCCATAGCACCGCAGGGTGTCCAGGAGCACAGAATCTAGATGTCGCACTCCATAGGCAGATTGAAAAACAAGCATGAAAAAATTGGCAAACACAACTAGAAAAATCCCCATTTCGCTTGTTGGGCCAAACACCACAATCACGATTGGGATGATAACTATCGGTGGGATTACCTTGAAGAAATCCAATACTGGCTTGAGAGACCGGTAGGCAAAGGGACTTAGACCCACCAGTACTCCAGCTGGAATACCGAGCACAACAGATATTAGAAGCCCGGTGAGTGCGATGAACAGCGTTTGGCCAATCGCTACCCAGATTTCGGGTAGCACAAACAACGCACCCAGGGCAGATATTGCATTGACCGCTGAGGGAAGGGAGCCGTCAGCTAGCGGACCGAAGCTAGTTCCTAGCTGCCATAGCAGCATTAGACCAAGCATGGAAACCACACCCGGTAGGAATCTTCGGATAACGCTAATGACTGCTCCCTTCAATCAACGTAATTTTGTTTATCTAGTAAGGATCAAACTGTTGACCTTTATCTTCTTCTTCAAAAAGCCAAGTGTCACCATCTTGTCGGCAACGCTCTGGACCTCAGAAATTAGAACGTTGGATGGGTAGAAGGTAGGGTTAGCTGATTTTGCAACCACGAAGGTCTGCTTGGTGATCTTCATGGAGGCACGGATGACCGCGTTAGCTGTCGAGCGGTTCATACCCGCTTGGTTGGCAGCGTAGATGGTCTTTTGGAAGGCCTTCACAGCAGCAGGGTTTTCCTTTGCAAACTTCTCAGTAGTAACCCAAACACCAATTGCTCCACCTTCGGTGAAGAACTGGACACCAGGACCCTTCAAAGCCGCTTCAGCTGAACCACAGGATGTAGTGAATGGCTCAACTACGAAACCTGCAGCAATGGTGCCGCGGCTAACGGCTGTCTGAACTTCAGGGAAACCAAGTGTTACCCAGTTGATTGTCGCTGGGTCACCACCGGCCTTCTTGACTGCAGCAGCGATGGTAACTTCACCCTGTGCGCCACGAGCAGGTACGGAAACAGTTTTTCCTTCTAGGTCTTTCCAAGTCTTAACTGATCCATTTTTTGCTATGCAGACTCCGGTGTCATCTAGTCGACCAGCAAAAGCGTCGTCCGACAAAGCTTCCTTAACGTCAGCCTTTAGATAGCCGTCGGCAGCAGCAACAATCTTCAGCTTAAAGCCACCATTTGCAACAGCGTTAAGCACAGGAATTGTTGGAGCGTACGCAAACTGAACAGCGCCGCTGTTCAGGGCAGCTAGTCCAGGAGGTGGGGCAGGAAATGTTACAAATTCGACTTTAAGTGAATTCTTGGCAAACATCCCAGTATCCTGCGCATACTGAATTGCTCCCATGGAGTTAATTCCGGTTACTCCTACTTTGATGTCGGTGGCTTTCGCGTGTGCTGGTCCAGCAATGGCTCCAACAAGTAGCGCACCGACAAACACAGAGGCAACGGCGGCTCTTATGTTTCTCTTGTTCATTAGTTCTCCTCATCTAGTAAGGCCGGTCGGCCTTGGGTAAAAGTATAGGTCCTTTGGTCCCTAACAAATCGGGCGGTCTGCGTTAGGCGGCTGTGCTACCAAAAGAGCTGTTCTGCGATTGTTATGTGATTCCAGGGGCACATTTAGAGCCCTAATGCAGAAGGTCTAGTCGAGCGGTACTGGGGAAATTCCAAAGGGCTTAAGTTTCTCAAGACCGCCATCAATCTCAGTCAAAACCCAGATGCCCGTTTCGTGAACTGCAACACTGTGCTCCCAATGTGAAGCATCTGATGAATCCTTGCTCACAACAGTCCAACCATCGGCCAAAACCTTGGTTTTGTTCGATCCGGCTGTGACCATAGGTTCGATGGCAACCGCCAATCCCGGGGTCACCTTTGGACCTAGATCCTTGGTCCGGAAATGATAAACCGGTGGCTCTTCGTGCATGTTTCGACCAATACCGTGGCCGACATAATCTTCCAAGATTCCGTATTTTCCATTGGCATCGATGTAATCCTCGATTGCTGCGCCAACTTCATTCAGGCGCTGCGCTTTTGCTAAAGCAGCAATACCTGCCCAAAGCGAACCTTCGGTAACACGAGATAGTTCAATTCTTTGTTTTACCTTGTCAGTTTCAGGAACAGATCCGTCGGCATTGGGAACAATAATCGTGATGGCGCTGTCGCCATTCCAACCATCAATTTCAGCTCCGCAATCAACCGACAGAATATCCCCCGCTTCCAGGATTCTTTCCGGAGCTGGGATACCGTGCACAACCTCGTGATTTATCGATGCGCAGATGGTGTGGTTATAGCCTGCAACAAGTTGGAAGTTGGAATGAGCGCCAAAGGATTCGATTGTTTCGTTGGCAATTCGATCAAGTTCTAGAGTCGAAACTCCTGCAACGCAAGCAACGCGCACTGCTTCCAAAGCCTTGGCTGTAATGAGCCCTGCTTTACGCATGGCAATAAATTGCTCAGGGGTTTTTAGTTCAAAATCAGAGCGGGACATTTTTTAGCTCTGGTTCTTGGCGTTGAGGGCTTCCACGATTCGGGAAGTCACCTCATCAATTTCGCCAAGGCCATCAACCATGATCAATAAACCACGAGCTGCATACAAACTAATTAGCGGTGCGGTCTGATCTTCATAGATAGCCATGCGGTTTCTAATGACATCTTCGGTGTCATCAGATCTTCCCTGATCAATTGCGCGCTTGGCCAAACGCCTGACAACCTCGTCGGTGTCAGCGGTTAGCTGAATCACTGCATCAAGGGATGAATTTGTTTCTCTCAAGATGTCGTCAAGTTCGTTTACCTGATCTGCAGTTCTTGGGTAGCCATCGAGTAGGAATCCATTTACGCAGTCTGGGTTTTGCAGGCGATCGCGAACCAACTTGTTGGTTAGATCATCCGGAACGTAAGCACCGCGGTCCATGTATGACTTAGCCTCAAGGCCAAGTGGAGTTTCGTTTTTGACGTTCGCGCGAAAGATATCCCCGGTTGATATTGCTGGGATACCAAAGACTTCTGAAAGTTTTGAAGCCTGAGTTCCCTTGCCGGCCCCAGGGGGACCAATCAAGAGAAGCTTCATCATTTCAGAAGACCGTCGTAGTTGCGCTGCTGCATCTGAGCGCTGATCTGCTTCACTGTCTCAAGTCCAACACCAACGATGATCAAGATAGAAGTTCCACCGAATGGGAAGTTCTGGTTGGCGCCAACTAGAGAGAAGGCGATAAGTGGAATCAAGGCGATCAAACCTAGGTAAATGGAACCTGGGAATGTCACACGAGAAATCACAAACTCCAGGAATTCAGTGGTTGGTCGTCCGGCACGAATACCAGGGATAAAGCCACCGTACTTTTTCATGTTGTCTGATACTTCTTCAGGGTTGAAGGTAATAGCAACATAGAAGTATGTGAAACCAATGATCAACAAGAAGTACAGCGCCATGTAAAGCGGGTGATCTCCCTGAGTCAAATAATTAGAAACCCACTGCACCCAAGGATCAACTCTTCCTTCAGCATCTGGCTGGTTGAACTGAGCAATCAAAGCTGGAAGGTATAGCAAGCTCGAAGCAAAGATAACCGGGATAACTCCAGCCATGTTTACCTTGATTGGGATGTAGGTAGCCTGGCCACCGTAAGTTCTTCTTCCAACCATGCGCTTTGCGTACTGCACAGGAACACGTCTTTGGGACTGCTCCACTAGAACAACCAAACCAACGATTCCAACACCAACCACGATTACAACCAACAAAGTCTCGATTGAGCGAGTCTCAGCGATTGCCAAAAGGGATGCTGGGAATGAAGATGCGATGGAAGCAAAAATCAGAAGCGACATACCGTTTCCAACACCGCGCTCAGTGATTAGCTCACCCATCCACATGATCAAACCGGTTCCGGCAGTCATGGTGATAACCATCATGGTGATCGCCAGTGGAGACGAATCAGTCAAAATCGGAAGCACACAGTCAGCTCCAAACAAGGCTCCCTGACGGGCAACGGCAATCAAGGTAGTTGACTGAAGAAGACCAAGAGCGATGGTTAGGTAGCGGGTGTACTGGGTCAAAATTGCCTGACCAGACTGACCTTCTTTGTGCAGAGCCTCAAAGCGAGGGATAACAACGCGAAGTAGCTGGGTGATGATCGATGCCGTGATGTAAGGCATGATTCCAAGAGCAAAGATAGAAAGTTGAAGCAGCGCTCCACCGGAGAACAGGTTCACCAGTTCGTACAAACCAGAAGTGTTGTTGGTTTGTGCCAAACACTGCTGCACGTTGCCATAGTCAACGTAAGGAGCAGGGATGAAAGAGCCTAAGCGGAATACGGCGACGATAGCCAGGGTGAAAAACAGCTTGCGTCTTAGATCCGGTGTGCGAAACGCACGAATCACGGCATTAATCAACTTGGGCCTCCTGGCTAAGTGCTATTTGCTAACGGAACCGCCGGCAGCCAAAATCTTTGATTTTGCCTGCTCGGAGACCTTGTCAACCTTTATATCTAGCTTAACTGAGATGTCTCCTGAGCCCAGAACCTTAACAGGCTCGTTGCTTCGCACTAGACCCTTGTTCACTAGATCAGCGATTGTTACAGCGCCACCTTGTGGGAAGTGCTCAGCAAGCTTTTCTAGGTTTACAACCTGGTACTCGACTCTGAATGGGTTCTTGAAACCACGAAGCTTTGGAGTTCTCATTACTAGACGAACACCTCCACCTTCGAAGCCTGGACGAACCTGGTATCTAGCCTTAGTTCCCTTGGTTCCACGACCGGAAGTCTTACCCTTGGAAGCTTCACCACGACCAACACGAATGCGGTCTTTCTTTGATCCAGGTGCTGGACGAAGGTGGTGCAACTTCAGAATTGGAGACTTATCTGCTGGCTCAGCCTTTTTCTTCTTTGACTTTGCCTGACGCTCAAGCTTGACAACCTTCTCGACCTTTGGCGCAGCCGCAGGCTTCTCAGTTGCTAGCTCGGTAGCTTTAGCTGCTGGCTTTTCAGCAGCAGCTTTCGCAGCAGCAGGCTTCTTCGCAGCAGCAGGCTTAGCGGCAGTTTTGGCAGCAGGCTTCTTTTCGGCAGCAGGCTTCTTGGCAGCAGCAGGCTTTGCGGCCGCTGGCTTCTTCGCTGCTGGCTTTTTTTCTTCAGCCATTAGTTGATCTCCTCGACTACTACTAGGTGGGCAACGGTCTTAACCATGCCGCGAACTACCGGTGAATCCTCTTTGACGACAATGTCGCCAATTCGCTTCAGCCCAAGGCTGCGAAGAGTGTGGACCTGGTTAGGTCTCTCACTGATCTTTGACTTGATCTGGGTGACTTTTAGACGGGCAGCCATTTTCTCTAGACAGCCTTTCTTTGCTCGCGAAGTA
>JBILXL010000102.1:0-3875 GCA_044378505.1 Rhodoluna sp.
ATGTCAGGATCTTGCCGATAAGCGACGAATGTATCTAGGTCAATCATGGCCAGAGGCTCAATGCTTAGTCGTTCGGTCAAGATTGGGTAAGACACAAATGAATTGTATTGGTGAGAATGATCACTTCGTTTGGGTCAAGAAGCTAGCCCTGGGTCTCAATTTTTTGTAGGCCCCGTCGGGATCGAACCGACGACCCACGGATTAAAAGTCCGTTGCTCTAACCAACTGAGCTAGAGGCCCTAGCGCTTACTAGTCTAGCGAGTTGGGGCTTCCCGAATACGCGTGAGCCAAGTACTGCTGATCTAAGTGAAATGCGTTTGGGTCAGCGGGCTCTTGGTTTTGCTATTGGGCCACTCCACAATCACCATCGCTATCACCATGAGCCCTCCGCCTAACACGGTGCGAAGCGCAAGGGTTTCTTGACCCACCGCTACCGCAATGGCTGCAGCAAAGATAACTTCCGTGGTCAAAATGATTGCCACTCTTGATGGATCCATAATCGACTGCGCCCATGTCTGAACCAAGAACGCCATTGCGGTTGCAAACACGGCAGTGAAAATTACAACCCCCCAGACGCTTGCGTTGGGCGGTGGCTGGTAGCCATCGGCGACCGCTCCCAGCCAGCAAATAACTGCACCTGCTCCGAGCTGAATAACGGTAAGTGCATAGACAACGTTGGCGGTGCTCCAGAAACTAAGGCCGATGATGTGAGCGGCGAAAAGCAGAGCGCAGGCAATCAACCAAATCTGCCCGATGTCGATAGAAAAACCATTAAAGGAAATCAGCACGAGGGCTGCAAAAGCCAATACGGTGCCGACAAAAACTTTCCCTTCGACTTTGTTTCTGGAAATTAGCCAGAACAGAATCGGAGTGAAGACAACATACAAACCGGTTAGAAAACCGGTGATGGCTGCAGTACTTAGATCAAGTCCAATGGTCTGTGTGATGTAGGCAAGCCCGAGAGTGGCACCTAGAATCGAACCCCTAAAAAGCAGCTGTTTGTTTATGGCCTTTAGAACTTGAGGTCGAACCGCAATCATCACAAGTGTTGCCAAGGTGAATCTGGTTGCAAGAAAGTCAAAGACGGGCTGTTGGTCAATGGCATCTTTCATTAACACGAACGAAGCACCCCAAGAAATGGTGACTCCGAATAAGGCAATAACCGCCCAGGTGGCTTTTGTCATTTTGGCTACTTATTTATCTTGCGAACTGATGGACCAGCCATGTTCTTAACCATTGAAGGAAAAACCATTCCGTGCATTGGCCAAACGGCCCACCAGTAAGCGTGGCCGAGCAAACCCTTCGGGGCAAATAGTGCTCGCTGAGTGATCAGAGTGCCGGTGCCAGCCGAGTCTTTTTCTGCTACGAACTCCAACCAGGCAAGTCCCGGCATTCTCATCTCGGCTCTCAAGCGAAGAAGGAACGGTCTGTTGATCGCTTCTACTCTCCAGAAGTCCAACGCCTCACCCTCGATAAGTGTGTTCTCGTCACGACGTCCGCGTCTTAGGCCAACTCCACCAACAAATTTGTCCATTAGACCGCGAAGCTCCCACGCCCAGGTTGCAGTTGAATAACCGTGTTTGCCACCGATGCCTTCAATTCTTTTCCAGACAGTTTCGATGGCGTCATCTGAACGCACTGTTCGAACGTCTGTATATAGAGTTCCACCAGCCCAGTCCGGGTCGGTTGGAAGTGGATCAGATGGAGTTCCAGGAACCGAGGCATTAGTCCAGCGGGTTTCAACGTTGGCTTCCTTGATTCGAGTCAGTGCAAGCTCAACGGCTGTCTTGAATGGAGTAAGTCCGTTTTTAGAATCCGGAATCAGTTGTCTAATCGAATCGTTGCGGGCAACGACCTCATTTTTCAAACTCTCAACCAATCTTCTAGCAAGGGTAATTGGAACTGGTGTGACTAGTCCCACCCAGCCACTTGAAAGCTTCGGAGTTAGCACTGGAACCGGAATGATGATTCTTTTTCTTAGTCCTGCAGCTTCGGCGTATTTCATCATCATGTCCCGGTAGCTAAAGACCTCTGGTCCACCGATGTCGTAATCTCCGGTGATGGATTTATCCAGCGCAGCTGCTCCAACTAGGTACCGCAGCACATCACGAACTGCAATCGGTTGAATTTTTGTTTCAACCCATCTTGGGGTTGTCATTATTGGAAGGCGCTCGGTTAGGTAGCGAAGCATTTCAAAGGATGCCGAACCGCTACCAATTACCACTCCAGCACGAAGCTCGATGGTCGGAATTCCAAAGCTTCGAAGAATTGTTCCGGTATCAGCTCTGGACTGAAGATGAGGGGAGAGCGTCTCATCTTGGGCGATGATTCCGCCCAAGTAGACAATTCTTTGAATGTTTGCCTTCTTGGCTGATTCACCAAACTTTTGTGCGATGTCTTTTTCTTCTTGCTCGAAGTCATCCTTGCTCATCAGTGCGTGCAATAAGTAGTAAGCAACGTCAATGCCCTCAAGGGCTTTATCTAGAGCCGCACTGTCATGGGCATCGCCGGAGACAACTTCAACCCGGTCAATCCAAGGGTGATCTTTTAGTCTTTCTGGATTGCGAGCCAGAATCCTCACCCGGTAGCCATGAGCCAAAAGCTCTCTGATTAGGCGACCACCGATGTAGCCGGTAGCCCCGGTCACTAAACACTTGGCTGGCTTACCGTCACGCCCAGTAAGAGTTGGAAGGTCATGGCTGACGGTTTCGATCATCTCCCAAGCCTACATTTAGCGGTGGGCTGGAAAAAACTTGAGTTAGAGACGCTCTTCTAAACTCTGTGATTCAACAGCAACAAGTCTTGGCTTTTTGCCTGCGGTGGTTAGGTGAAGCACGATAAAGTCCCCAGGCTTTAGTGCCTTGGCTTCCAGTATTAGTTTTGCCAGTTTTGGCTCGGCATA
Source organism: Rhodoluna sp. (assembly GCA_044378505.1). Classification (GTDB taxonomy): domain Bacteria; phylum Actinomycetota; class Actinomycetes; order Actinomycetales; family Microbacteriaceae; genus Rhodoluna. The sequence continues at coordinate 2,903 of JBILXL010000102.1, forward strand.
GCTTGCCAACACCTGTGTGATTGTTGGCAGAGTTGGCCGATGAGTACACAAAATCGAAGACCTAGCATCAGCGAAGAGCCTCTTGGCAACCTTGGCAGTTCGAGCTGGTCCTTTAGCGTTTCCCATTTCCGAAAGCTCGCCTCGGTCAATGATCTTGTAGCGGTGTGCCTTGGCGTAAGGAGCAATGGTGTCTTTGCAGCGACGCCAAGGGCTCGTAAAGACTCTCTTGGGCCCATAGGCGCTCAGCAGTCGAACTAGCTCCTTGGCTTGCTTTTTGCCTTCCGGAAGAAGCGGCCGCTTTCCATCTTCGCCAACGTAGTCAGATCGTGGTGTGGCATGAGCGTGGCGAATGATGATCAGCGGCTTAGTTTTTAGCATTCCGTTTTTTCGAAGATCTATTACTTCTTGCAACAATTCACGATCGTGCTTGTAGCTGAGCTTCGCAAATGCCTGGTCTGCTTTTACCCAAACCACTTCAGATACTTCCTCGTCCGGTTTGAACTTGGAATTAGCTAGTGCCTTATCGGAGACCTTGGTAGCCCAGTAGTGAACGACCTTAGTTTTTCCCTTGTCAATCGGGTAAGAAACTGTCGATAGGGGAACGCCAAGCTTTACTTTCAACCCGGTTTCTTCTTTGATCTCCCGAACAGCTGCCTCGGCTAGTGTCTCTCCAGAATCAACTTTTCCCTTAGGGAAACTCCAGTCTTGGTAGCGACCTCTATGGATTATTGCCACCATAAGGTCTTTGCCGACTTCTCTCCAGCAGACCGCTCCGGCGGCAAAGATTTCCATGGCTGCTATTTGCCCCGTGGCTCTGAGATCGATGTCATGATGGTGTCTTGGAAATCTCTCAAGGTGTTGCCTTCGGAATCAAACTGGCTTCGTACCCAGTTGCCGCTGGACTCAAGTGCCCAGGAAGAAACTTGTTCGCTCATCGCAAGCTCAAACATTTCGGTAATGCTGTTGACGTGAT
>JBILXL010000025.1:0-13235 GCA_044378505.1 Rhodoluna sp.
TGTCGTCACCACTCCAGATGGAGTACCTGGGGTCACGATTCCAAAAACTCCCGCTCCAACTGAACTTCGAGTCGCACAGCTGATTCGCGGTTCAGGGGATCTCGTTGAAGAAGGTCAGCTCGTCACGCTTCACTACAGCGGCTTTCTATGGGACGGTTCAGAAAAGTTTGACTCGAGTTGGGACTCCGGACAAGCAGTGCAGTTCGAGATGCAAGACGGAGCTTTGATTGAAGGGTTCTTGTCTGCGGTGATTGGGCAACCGGTTGGCTCTCAAGTCATTGCTGTGATTCCGCCAGCCCTTGGCTACGGTGATGCTGGAGCTGGGTCAATTCCTCCTGGAGCAACACTTGTTTTCGTTATCGACATTCTGGGAACCAACAACTAGCTAACATGCCTGAGAAGATTGATCTATCGGAACGTTTATTCAATCTGACTTGCGCTTTGTTAGTTGCAGGAAACGGTCTGTCAAAATCGGAGATTTTCGCCACCGTTCAGGGCTATAAAGAAACTTATGAACCCGGTGGAGATCAAAGCGCAATCAACCGCATGTTTGAGCGGGATAAAACTCTTCTAACCAGCGCCGGAATTCCGTGGAGGTCATTTATCCCGCAGGAAGCAATGGGGGACAATCAGGAGTTTCGCTACCTAATTGCAAATGAAGATTTCGTCTGGCCAAAGGGTCTAACCCTCACTGCAAAGCAGGTAGCGCTTTTGAATTTGGCTGCGCAGGTTTGGGCTAAAGCATCACTTTCAGCGGATGCAAATAGGGCGATTCATCGCATCCGCGCAATGGGAGAAAAGGCGGACGGAAGCTCGCTAATCGGTATTGCACCAAGAATCCGAACTCACGAACCTTGTTTCCTACCGCTTTCAACAGCAATTGAATCTTGCTCAAGAGTTTCTTTTGACTATCTAAAGCCTGGCGAGAGTGATTTTTCGGTTCGAAACATTGAACCTTGGTCGCTGCAGAACATTGGGGGTCAATGGCTACTAATTGGTTTCGACCTTGATCGGGAGGAGCCAAGAAACTTTCTACTAAAGCGCATAGTTTCTGAAATTGATATCCAGGACGTGACCTTTGAAGCTCCCGAAACTGGTGAGGTCGCAAAGACACTTGCTGACCTAGAGCTTCATAAACTTTCTCAGACAGCCAAGCTAAGAGCCTCGGCGGCCAGCGCCGCCTGGTTTCATTTTGATTTGGCTGCGGGTCAAACAGAGTTCGAAGTCAACTTTATGGACCTATACCTATTCGCCGAAGAGCTGATGGAATTTGCTGATGAAATAGAGGTTGTTGAACCAAAACAACTCGCAGATCTAATCAGGGCAAATTTGCAAAAAGTTTGTGACGTTCATGCCTAGAAGCTCAAGCCTGAGTGGCGCAGATCGCTACAACTTCATGTTGGCTATTACGGGCTATCTAATTAACAACAGACAACAGAAACTAGCTGACCTCGCCAATCACTTCCAAGTCACAGAGAAAGAAATCCGCTCAGCTGTGGTGACCATTTCCCTTTCTGGGGTGGGGATGTATCGACCAGATGAACTTTTCTTTCTTGACTACGACCTTTTGGAAGAAGGAATTGTGGATCTGAGTTTTGCGCCAACGCTTGAGGCCGTACCAAGACTTTCTACTAGGCAAGCAGCCGCTATAGCCAGTGGTCTTTCGTACCTCATGAATCTGGTTGACACTAAAGATCAAGTGCAAATCAAAGAGTTGCTGGAGATTCTTGGTCGAGGTGCATTGAGTACGAAAGAGCTGCCATTTGTGGTTCAACCCAATCACGGAGACAGTGACTTAGCTCTTGTCAGACAAGCAGTAGCCGAATCGAGAGCATTGAAGTGCTCTTACATAAATTCAGCTGGTGAAGTAACAATCCGAGAAATCGAACCGCAACTGTTGGAATCTCGAGAAACAAATTGGTTCCTAAAGGGTTTTTGTCGCAGCAACCAAGAGTCCCGAGTGTTCCGACTTGACCGAATGAGAGAGATAGTAGTTCTTGAGCCATTTGAAGAACGAGAACTGGCTGTCGCTGACAGCGATGTGATTTACTCGGTCCGCAAATCAGACACCGATGTTCTGTTCGAAGTGGACCCTGAGGCCTTTGCGCTAATCGCCGATTACAAACCCGAGTTTGAGATTTCCGGAAACAAGAGTGTCCAGGTGAAGATACCAATCGGACAACTCGAGACCTTGGGAAGAATAGTTGCGAGGTACAGCGGTAAGGTTCGAGTGCTAGCTCCGGCCGAAGCTCGATTAGCAGTTAGAGAATTCGCCCAGCGGGCTCTTGGGCAGAGAAAACCAGAAGCTGTAGCGGAGTAGGTTTAAACCCATGGAGTGGATTTTCGCAGGGTCACTCGCCCTAGTTTTTTTGGTGTTTTCAGCGGTCTTTTTATTCACTAAATTAATTCGACTTGGTAAGCCGGCAAAGACTCTGGCTTTGCAGCTTGAGAAACTAGCCGAGGCAAACGCTAAAGTGCCGGAGATAACCAAAGCCATCTCGGCCTTAGGGGAAGACCCAGCGGTGCATATAGCCAAGCGCCAACAATTCCTTCGCGAGGCAAGGGCCCGCAAGCGTGCGCGAGAGCGTAGGCTTAGGGATAGAGATTTTTAGCAAGAGATAGGGAAGCTAATGCGTTTACAGGGCTGGGAATGGATCATTATTCTGGCAATAGTTTTGCTGATCTGGGGTGGGCCAAAGCTTCCAGGTCTAGCTAAGTCGCTAGCGCAGTCAATGCGAATCTTCCGTAAGGAAATCAAGACTACTGACGAAGCTAAGCCGGCCGACAAGCCTGCTGAGGGTGAAACCCCCAACGACAAGTAAGTGGCCAGGAACAAAAACCCCGACGCCAAAATGAGCCTTTCGGGGCATCTCAAAGAGCTACGTAATCGACTCTTTTGGTCTGCTTTGTTCATCATCGGTGGGTCTGTCGCCGGATGGTTCATGTTTGATTTCGTGTTCAATGAACTGCAACGACCAATAGTTGAGCTCGCTTCAAAGCCTGGTAGCAACGTCACCATCAACTTTCCAACCGTCGTGTCTGCTTTTGATGTGCGCTTGCAGGTTTCGATTTTCCTTGGAATCTTGATGAGTGCTCCAGTTTGGCTTTACAACCTCTGGGCGTTCATTACTCCAGGACTAAAGAAGCGAGAGAAGCGCTACACAATCGGATTCGTGATCGCATCCGTGCCATTGTTTATCGGAGGAACTGCACTGGCTTGGTCCTCACTGCCAACATTTGTGGTTGTGCTTGTTGGATTCACCCCAGACGGCGCAGCTAACGTAATCAACGCTAGTGAATACATTCTCTTCACAATCAGAATCCTGCTTGTTTTCGGTCTGGCCTTTGTCCTCCCAGTTGCCTTAGTGATGTTGAATTTCGCAGGAGTCATCACAGCTGAGAACATCATCAAGTCTTGGAGGATGGCAGTTTTCATTTCGGCTGTGGTTGGTGCAATCGCAACACCGGTAGCAGAACCAATGGCCATGTTTATACTTATGGTCCCGCTGTTGATTCTCTACTTCCTTGCAGCAGGGGTTGCTTTCTTGCACGATAAGCGGGTTGCCAGAAAACTCGCTGCTCTCGAACTAGTCGATCCACAAGACGCGATCTAAATCCTGTGAGCACCGAGGAACTCAGCGCTGCAGAGCGTTACGCGCGTGCGAAGGTCAAGCAGACCTCGCCTAGCTACAACTCTTTTCTAGAACTGCTGGATTTCGCACTTGACCCGTTTCAGGAGCAAGCCTGCCATGCGCTTGCAAAAGGTAAAGGTGTGCTGGTTGCGGCCCCTACCGGTGCCGGAAAAACCATAGTTGGCGAGTTTGCTATCCACTTGGGCCTAGAAAAGAATCAGAAAGTTTTCTACACAACTCCCATCAAGGCTCTAAGCAATCAAAAATTTGCAGAGCTCGTAGCACGCTACGGACCAGAGCGGGTAGGGCTGCTAACCGGCGATACCAACACAAACTCCGATGCCCAGATTGTTGTTATGACCACTGAAGTATTGCGGAACATGATCTACGCGAATTCAGACTCTCTTATCGAACTGGGATTTGTGGTTATGGACGAGGTTCACTATCTGGCCGACAGATTCCGTGGAGCGGTCTGGGAAGAAGTAATTCTCCACCTTCCCAAAGACGTCAAACTCGTCTCCCTAAGCGCCACAGTTTCGAATGCTGAGGAGTTTGGCGCCTGGCTCGAAGAAGTGCGCGGCGATACCGAAATTGTTGTATCCGAGCACAGACCGGTTCCACTTGATCAGCACGTACTGTTTGGCGATGAGCTTATGGAGCTTTTTGCTGCGGGGTCAAAGAATCAACGAGTGAACGCAGAGTTGGTTCAAAAGCACTCATCGAAGCTAAGAATTCCGATTGGAAAGTACACCAAGGGCAAAAAACCTAAAGGCGAGCTGGACCGCCGCTTTTCTAGAATCCCAAAGATCAGCAAGCCTGAGGTTGTTGAGATATTGGAAGACAACGACTTACTGCCTGCAATATTTTTCATTTTCTCTCGGGTTGGTTGCGATGCCGCAGTCAGGGCATGCCACCAGTATGGAGTTCGCTTAACCACTCGCGAAGAACAGGCTGAGATTCGTTATCTGGTTGAAGAAAAGACTGCGTCGATCGCTGATGAGGATCTGGCAACACTCGGATACTTCGAATGGCTCACTGGTCTCGAGCGAGGAGTGGCAGCGCATCATGCTGGAATGTTGCCAGCTTTCAAGGAAGTTGTTGAAGAACTCTTTCTTAGAAAACTAGTGAGGGTTGTCTTCGCAACTGAAACCTTGGCTCTTGGAATCAACATGCCAGCCCGCACAGTTGTTCTTGAGCGGTTGGATAAATTCAACGGCGAGTCTCGAGTGCAGATAACCCCAGGGGAGTACACACAACTGACAGGGCGAGCCGGCAGACGAGGCATCGACACCCTCGGGCATTCGGTGATTCAGTGGTCGGGAAATCTTGACCCTGCAAGCGTTGCTGGTCTTGCTAGCAAACGAAGCTATCCGCTGATAAGCCCTTTCAAGCCAACAGCCAACATGGCAGTAAATCTCATCGAAGCCTTTGGTCGTAAGCGTGCCCGAGAAGTTCTTGAAACTTCCTTTGCTCAATTCCAGGCAGATAGGTCAGTAGTTGGACTGGCCAAGGGAATTCGAGAGAAGCAGATTTCACTCGATGGCTACGCCAAATCAATGGAGTGCCATTTGGGGGATTTCTTCGGGTACTCAAGCATTAGACGAGAGCTAAGCGACATTGAAAAGAGTTTGGCTTCTGGTCGAACCAGACAAGAGCGTGGCAAGGACATCAGGCAAACCAAGGGTCGAAGCGAACAAGAGCGAAAACTGGCGGAACTTAAGGTAAGGATGAAAACTCATCCTTGTCACTTGTGTTCGCATCGTGAAGCTCACTCCCGATGGGCTGAGCGCTGGTGGCAATTGCATCGCGAGACCCAGGCGATTCTGGACCAGATTGAAGGACGAACAAATCTTGTTGCATCCACCTTTGACAAGATCTGTGAGCTACTAATTGAGCTTGGCTATCTGGATGATTCGGATCAAGACTTGCTGGTCACCGAGTCCGGAAAGATGCTTGCTCGAATCTATGGTGAGCGTGACTTGCTAGTAGCAGAAGCACTTCGCCTAAAGATCTGGGACAACCTTGACGCTCCTTCCTTGGCTGCTATGGCGGCGGCACTGGTTTACGAGCCAAGGCGAGACGACGAGAACTTTGAGCCTCGCGCAGTAATGGGAAACTTCCAGGAGAGTTTTACCAATACCCAGTTGCTTTGGGAAAATCTCGAGAATCTTGCAAAAAAACACAAACTTCCGCGTTCGTCCAAATTGGAGATGGACCTAAGCTATCCAATTCATCGCTGGGCAACCGGAGCTAAGCTAGATCTGGTTTTGGAATCAGCTGATTTACTACCAGGAGATTTTATTAGGTGGTGCAAGCAGATTATCGATCTACTAGAGCAGCTTGCCAAAGCAAGTGAAGGTCCGATTTCCGCTAAAGCCAGAGACGCAGTAGATCTGGTCAAGCGAGGCATCGTTGCCTATTCGTACTATGCATAGGCTAGATACATGAGAAAACACAGCGGTAATGGCATTTTGCTTTGGCGCCTTCCGGTTGGAATCACTGGAGGGCTGCTGTCTTCTTTGGCAATGCCCCGTGAGAACATATGGCCACTTATTTTTGTTTCAGTTGCGCTAATTCTTATAGCTCTGCGCGGACTGAAATTCTTCGCAGCATCCCTGGTTGGTTTTGCCTCGGGTGTTGCTTTCTACATGAGCCAGATTGAGTGGATCAGTCTCTATCTAGGACCGGTGCCTTGGATTGCGCTTTCGGTCATGGAAGCGCTCATCTTTGCAGTAGGTGCAGGAATAATTGCGGTGGTTTGGGCTTGGCTTAGCAAATTACCTTCGCGCGGATACTCATCAGCGCTGATTGCGCTTGCAATAGCCACAGTGTGGACTGCGCGTGAGTGGGTTTCAATCAATTTGCCCTATGGAGGATTTCCTTGGTCCAGAGTTGCCCAAGCACTCTCCGATAGTTTTCTTTCCTCGCTCGTACATTTCGTAGGAATTTCCGGGCTTACTTTTGTATCGGTTGTCATGACAGTTGCTCTACTGCAAGCCATCGAGTCAGGTTTGAAAAACTTGCGCTTGCATGTTCTACCTTTGATTTCAACAGCAGCCGTGTTAGTTTTGGCAGCATTGTTTGTGGTACCGGCTGGAGCTGAATCAGGCGAAATCACCGTTGCGGCCGTGCAAGGCAATGCCAACGCGGGGTTGTTTGCGAATGCCGAGCGTGGAACTTTCCTTCGCAATCATCTTGAGGCCACGGCGCTTATCGATAGTGACCCACTCAAAGAGTCAGTCGATTTTATTGTTTGGCCTGAAAACGCATCTGATCTCAACCCGCAATCAAATGATCTTGCCAAACTGCAGATTGACGCAATTGTTGAAAAGTACCAGGTGCCATTGATCTTTGGGGCAATCACCGAATCCGGCGAAGAGATCTTCAACAGCTCGCTTTACTTCGCACCCGGGCAAGGCCAAATCGACCAGTACGACAAGAAGCGCCCGGTGCCTTTTGCTGAGTACGTACCAGATAGGGACTTCTGGTACCTACTGGCGCCAGATTTAATCGGAATGGTTTCTCGCGGATACGCCTTCGGGACACGCGATGGCATCTTCGAACTTGAAGGCAAGAATCTGGGTGTGCTGATTTGTTTTGAAGTCGCTATCGACGACATCGGCCGAGAGCTAGTAAATGACGGCGCGGAAATCATTCTTTCTCAGACCAACAATGCCGACTTCGGTCGAAGTGATGAAACTTTCCAGCAGGCAGCCCTTGCCAGGCTCCGCGCTATCGAAACGGGCAGAACGCTGGTAAACATTTCCACCGTAGGAGTTTCCAAGATTATTCTTGCCGATGGATCAATAGTTGATCAGCTTCCTATTTTTGAGCCCGGAGTAATGGTTCAGACTCTGCCGCTTCGAACTTCAATCACTCCAGCCATGGCTATTGGGCCAGGCTTTGATTTGATTGTCAACTTCTTAGCGTTGGGGCTTTTGGTATCAGCAATTGGGTCTTGGGCTCGACGCCGGGCAAAGAAATCAAGCGTGTGAAATATCTCGTTGTCATTCCTACCTACAACGAGGCAGAAACGATTGTTGAAACCGTGAGCCTAGTGCTTGAAGTAGTGCCCGAACTAAGCGTCTTGGTAGTCGATGACTCATCACCCGATGGCACTGCAGTAATTGTCAGGGAGTTCTTTGCGGATCAACCGAGAGTCCACCTTCTAACCAGAAGTCAAAAGCAAGGTTTAGGCCTTGCCTACCTTGAAGGGTTTCAGTGGGCCTTTAGTGAAGGCTTTGATTTTGTTGTAGAAATGGACGCCGATGGATCTCACCGGGCTTCGGATTTAGCTTCAATTATCGAAGCAGCTAACTCGGCAGATTTGGTAATCGGATCTCGCTGGGTTGGCGGGGGAGAAGTAGAGAACTGGCCATGGTTTAGAAAACTAATTTCTAGAATTGGAAATCGCTATGCCAAAGCAATGCTTGGAACCGAGATTTTGGACATGACATCCGGCTTTCGCGTTTACCGCGCAGAGTTTTTGCAGCAATTAGTATCTGTGCCAGTTTCCTCGCACGGCTACTCATTCCAGGTTGAGCTTGCCTACCGGGCTTCGAGAACGGGTTCAGTCGTTGAAGTGCCAATCACTTTTGTGGAGCGGGTCAATGGGAGATCAAAAATGACCCTGGCCATTGTGCTTGAAGCACTGACCAAGGTCACCTTTTGGGGAATCAGAAGAGTGTTTAGTTAGACATCTGCTTTTCCGGCCTTACGCCTTGCTCTGATGTAGGAAATTCTCTCTTTGAGAATCTCTTCGAGTTCATCCTTCGAGCGTCTTTCAAGCAGCATTTCCCAATGCGATCTTGGGGTTTTGAGTTCATCGAGGTCTAGTTTGATTAGTTTTCCCTCGGTTAGCAAAGTTGCCTGCTCCGGACAGGTTTTGCACTGCCAAGTCTTTGGAAGCTCAGCGTCTTGAGCGAACACCAATTCGCTGATGTGGGAGTTTATACATTGATAGCTGTGCTTGTTTCTGGGGGAGTAGGTAACCCCGATCTCTGATTCAAGCGAGTGCGCTCCCAGTCTGATGCCGCGCATTGTCTGTTGGGCCATGATTTCTCCTGGTTGCATTTGGCTGACAAATTAGTCAACGCTTACTGCAACCAAGAGTTGGTTCAAAATCATCCTTTAGATCAGTAGTTAACAGAAATTTCTCAGCTAAAGGTTTTGACCGCCAGATCGGCTCGGTCGGTAACGATGCCGTGGGCTCCAAGGGCGAAAAGTTCCAGCATGGTTTGAGGGTCATTTATTGTCCAGAAGTGAACCTCAACACCTAGGGGCAATATTTGTTCCAGAAATTTGGGATGAGTGAAATCGATGCCATAGAGCCTGATTGGAATCTGAAGCGCATCAATACCAATCAATTGTTTGGCTAGCGCTTTTTCCATTCCAGCTCTAGCTAGTAGATAGCTGAGTAAAACCTTAGAGCTTCCTGCTGAGGTTGCCAGGGGAGTAGGGGATATTGCGAGCGCACGTTTTCTTGATGCCTCGCTAAAGCTTGAGACCAGAACGCGATTTTCAGCATTTAGTTTCAAGATTGTTTGAATTCCAACGGTCTCGGCCTGTGGGGTTTTTATATCCAGATTGAACTTGGCCCCTGGGAACGCAATCAAAGCTTGTTCAAGAGTTGGGATTTTTCCCAAGTGAGGTAATTCAATTTGCTTGATTTGAGCCAAGTTCAGATCGGAAACTTTTGTCTTTTTTCCCACCAGCCTGGTTAGGTCGCCATCGTGAAACAGAACGGGAACTTTATCTTTCGTGACTTGGATATCTGATTCCAGATAATCTGCACCTGCCGCAAGGGCAAGCTCGAAGGATTGAAGAGTGTTCTCATCAGCCACCGATTTGTCGCCCTGGAAAGTGAGTCCACGGTGGGCAAAGATACGCGGTCTGGTGCCAGGGTGAGTGTCTAGATAACCAGTAGTCTTCATAGGTGCGTCCTGAATCCAACCGTAGCCTGAGCTTTCGCCTTCTAATCCTTATCTTCGGATTGTTTGTTTACGGCCTAGGAGTCGCAATGACGGTTCATGCCAGCCTCGGAATTGCGCCTTGGGATGTATTCGCACAGGGGATTTCAATACAAACTGGCCTGAGCTTTGGCGTTTCAACAGTGGTTGTCAGTGCTCTGGTGCTTTTGGCTTGGATACCGCTCAAGGTCAAACCGGGCATTGGAACTATTGCCAATGCGATTTTGATTGGACTATTCGCCGATTTTTGGCTTCTGATTCTTCCTGACACTTCGATCTACTGGCAAAGACTCCTGATCTTTCTAGTTGGCGTTGTAATCGTCGCTATTGCTACCGGTTTGTATATCAGCTCAGCACTCGGATCAGGCCCAAGAGATGGACTAATGCAGGGGACAGCTAACGCGCTGGATAAGCCGTTCTGGATGATCAGAACAGGCTACGAAGGCACAGTATTGACCCTGGGAGCTCTAATGGGTGGGCAGGTTAGGGAAGGAACCCTGATTTTTGCCCTGAGTATCGGATATTTGGTCCAGCTGTCCATGAAATTCTTCAAAATCCCCAAAGGCTAGGGCTTTTGGCACTGATCAGGCACCGAGAAACAGCCAGAATCCTGCTACAGGCCGATTCTGGAAGGTTCTTGCTGCTGTACTCGCTCTGGAGCCCAGAAAGTGCCTTAGAACCGCGCTGGATGAGCCCTGGAGGCGGTATTGAGCCCTCTGAGGACCTTCAGGCAGCAGCGAGCCGAGAGCTTCAGGAAGAAACTGGGTTGATCGTTCCACCAGAGGCTTTGGGGCCAAAAGTAGGCGAGATTGAGTTCAACCAGCCATGGAAATCTGGAGACTACGAGACCGGAATCGCCCATTTTTTCAAATTTCGAATTTCTAAAGAATTCGTCGTTGATCGTTCGATGTGGACAGCTGAAGAACGTCGAGACATTTTAGACGTGCGCTGGTGGCTGCCGGAGGACCTAAATGCATCTGGAGAGACTGTCGGGCCGCCAGGGCTTATCGACCTTCTGGTGGAACTGGGTTAGCTGATTCCTCAATGCCGATAATGTACATTATGTCAAGTAATGAAAATGTGGCTCCTAGGGTCACTCCCCGCAAGGTTTGTAGTTTTACTGTTGAGTAGCTGATACCCATTGCTCGATTTTTGCAGCAGCTTTGCCCGAGTCCAAAGCTTCTGTGACGGTAGCAATAGCTGAGTCAAACTGGGTTTTTAGACTGGAGCCGGCTAGCTGGGGGTTCTTTGCAGCCTTGTAGGCCACTACTCCCCCTGCGGCGTTCAAAGTGACGATATCTCGAACTGCTCCGAGGTTGTTATGGGTCTTACCGGCGAACAGATCCCTTGCCACCTGCGCATTTTGCTGAGCATCTCCGCCGATCAGGGAGTCCTGAGAGGCTGTTTTGATACCAAAGTCTGTTGGGTCTAATTGCTGTTTTTGGACCCCTTCAGGGCTCACGAACCACAGAGTGCTGGTTGTGGTGGTGGTTAGCTCATCCAGACCGTCATTTCCTCTGAAAACCAGCCCAAATCGGCCTCTTTCAGCCAATTCTTGGGCCATAAGTGGGGCAATATCAGGGTTTGCAACCCCAAGTGAGGTCGCTATTGGCTGGGCTGGATTTGCCAAAGGCCCCAGAAAGTTGAAGGTGGTTGGAACCCCAAGTTGTTTTCGAATTGGAGCTACATGCCTCATGGCTGGGTGGAACACCGGAGCGAAAAAGAACGTTATTCCGGTTTCTTTGAACACCTCAGCTACCCGTTGAGGAGAAAGATCCAATTTGATTCCCAGCACCTCGAGCATTTCCGATGATCCGGTCTTTCCCGATGCTGAACGAGAACCGTGCTTCATCACAGGTATACCTGCGGCGGAAGCAAGAATCGAAGCCATACTCGAAACATTCACGGTGCCAACTAAATCGCCACCTGTTCCAACGATATCCAACGCATCGTTTCCGGTATCTAACAAAACTGCCTGTTTGAGCATGACATCAACAAGACCTGCAAGTTCAGAAACAGTTTCGCCTTTGGAACGAAGTGCCAACATAAATGCAGCGATTTCAGCTTCGCTCGAGTCTCCGGCCATAATTTGCGACATCGCCCAATTCGCTTCCGAGCGCTCCAGGTCAGCTTTTGCGATTAGCTTTGCCAAAATGCTCGGCCAGCTTGGTTGCGGATTCATGTGTCTCAGCTTAGTGTTCGAAACTTGCGCGAACTAAGCCCAAATTGCCCAACTGACGCGGATTCAGGGGTTAGACTTAACCCATGACTTCAACTCCCTTGGCCCAAAATACCTCTGTGGTAATCAACCGGCCAAGCGCGACCTCAGTGGGAACGATTGTCTGGCTAGCCAGCGAGGTCATGTTCTTTGCGGGTCTTTTTGCCATGTATTTCAGCCTCCGCGCCAACGCCCCGGAAATCTGGGCCAACGATACTCAGATTCTGGATGTCGGATTTGCGCTTATCAACACCTTGATATTGGTGGCTTCTTCGTTTACGGCGCAGTTTGGCGTGTTCGCCGCTGAGCGCATGCAGCCACGTGCCACCGGCAAATCCCCTGCTAAGTGGGGTCTAGTTGAGTGGTTCTTCATTAGCTACGTGCTCGGAGCGATCTTCGTGGCTGGCCAGGTCTATGAGTACGCCACCTTGGTGTCTGAAGGTGTCAGCATCAGCAGCAACTCCTACGGAAGCGCCTTCTACATCACCACCGGTTTCCACGCTCTGCACGTGACCGGCGGATTGATTGCCTTCTTGCTCATCATTGGAAGAAGCTACGCTGCCAAGAAGTTTGGTCACGCAGAGGCAACCGGAGCAATTGTTGTCTCTTACTACTGGCACTTCGTCGATGTTGTTTGGATCGGCTTGTTCTTGATCATCTACGTACTGAAATAGAAAGAAGTCATGGGAAATCGCTTTAACCGCTCTCGCAGAAAGCCGCTGGCAGCAACACTGGTTATTGCCGCCGGACTTTTGTTCTCGGGTGGCGGATACGCAGTTGCAACTAATGTGGTGGCAACTACTGCTGCAACTGAGTACACCGCCGAGCAGATTTCCGAAGGTAGAAAGCTTTTCCTTGCTAACTGTGCAAGCTGTCACGGACTAAATGCCGAAGGTTCAGCTGCCGGTCCGAGCTTGATCGGTGTTGGAGCTGCCTCAGTTGATTTCCAGGTTGGAACTGGCCGTATGCCAGGACAAGGATCTGGCCCACAGCTTCCAAAAAAGAAAGTTCAGTTCACCGACGAGCAGATTACTTTGATGGGTGCTTACGTCGCATCTCTAGCTCCAGGTCCTGCAATTCCAGAGCAGAAGTATCTTGAGGCAACTGGTGATGCCACCCATGGTGGAGAGCTATTTAGAATCAACTGCGCGATGTGCCACAACGCCGTTGGTGCAGCCGGTGCTTTGACCGAGGGTAAGTACGCTCCGAATCTTGATGGGGTTGAGGCCAAGCACGTTTATGAAGCGATGCTTATTGGCCCACAAAACATGCCGGTGTTCAATGACGCAAACATCACCCCACAGGACAAAAACGACATCATCACTTACCTCGCATACATCGAGGAAAATCCGTCCGCCGGTGGTTTCGAACTTGGAAGCCTAGGACCGGTAGCCGAGGGATTATTCATTTGGATTT
>JBILXL010000103.1:0-3821 GCA_044378505.1 Rhodoluna sp.
ACTTGGACCTCGTAGAGGTTTCACCACAATCCAGCCCTCCGGTTGCGAAGCTAATGGATTTCGGCAAGTTCAAATATGAAGCTGCCCAGAAAATTCGTGAAGCTCGCAAGAACCAGGTGAACACTGTCCTAAAGACAGTCCGCTTCGGTTTGAAAATCGACGGTCATGATTACGGCACTAAGAAAGCTCAGATTGAGAAGTTTCTGAAAGCCGGCGACAAGGTAAAGGTGATGGTGGTCTTCCGAGGAAGAGAGCAATCTCGTCCGGAGATGGGTATCAAGTTGCTACAGAAGTTGGCTGAAGAGGTGGCCGAGTTTGGCGCCGTTGAATCGACACCGTCGATCGACGGCCGAAACATGGTCATGGTCATTGGTCCACTTAGAAACAAAGCTGAAGTGAAAACTGATGCAAAGAAAGCTGCGGATAAGGCTGCAAAAGCTGAAGCCAAAGCTGAAACCACCGAAGTTGTAGTCGAAGAGGCTGCCATAGAAACAGGAGAGAAGTAAATGCCAAAACAGAAGACCCATTCGGGTGCCAAGAAGCGTTTCCGCTTCACAGGTAGCGGCAAGCTCATGAAGCAGCAGATCAACATGCGCCACAACCTAGAGCACATGTCATCTAGACGTAAGCGTCGCTTGAACGCTGACCAGGTAGTTTCAGCTGCCGACTTTAAGACCATCAAGAAGCAGCTCGGCAAGTAACCCGATCGATTTTAGGAGTATAGAAAAATGGCAAGAGTAAAAGGCGCAGTCAACTCGCTGAAGAAGCGTCGCGTTGTACTAGAGCGCGCAAAGGGATACCGCGGACAGCGCTCCCGTCTATACCGCATGGCAAAGCAGCAGATGCTGCACTCACTTGTCTATGCATTCAACGACCGCAGAGCTCGCAAGGGTGACTTCCGCAGACTGTGGATCCAGCGCATCAACGCTGCATCTCGCGCAAACGGAATGACATACAACCGTTTCATTCAGGGATTAGGTCTTGCAGGCGTTCAGGTTGACCGCAGAATTTTGTCTGACCTAGCAGTAAACGAACCAGCGACTTTCGCGTCATTGGTTGCAACTGCAAAGGCAGCGCTGCCTAAGGACACATCAGCACCTAAGGCGAGCTAACAAAAGTGATTCAAGATCCCTCCCAAGCGGAAATAAAAGGGGTCGCAAAGCTCACCAAGAAAGAGGCCCGGTCAGAGACCGGGCTCTTTCTGCTTGAAGGACCTCAAGGGCTGAAAGAAGCCCTTGAGCGACCAAAGCTAATTGAGAAGCTGTTTGCGACTGAAAGCTTTGAAGAAAAGTACTCAGAGTTGATTTCGCGCGCTCGTGAATCCCGGGTAAGCGTGAACATTGTTTCTGAAGGCGTTCTCAAGGAGTTAAGCGACACAACAACTCCTCAGGGAGTAGTTGCAGTTTGCCAACAGTTCCACGTATCAATTGAAGACGTGCTTTTGTCAAAACCGAAGCTGGTTGCATTCCTGGCACAAATTCGTGACCCAGGAAATGCCGGCACAGTACTTCGTGCAGCCGACGCTGCTGGAGCGGATGCGGTGATCTTTAGCAAGGGCAGCGTGGATATCTATAACCCAAAGGTTGTTAGATCAACCACCGGTTCGATGTTCCACCTGCCATTCGTAATTGATGCAGACATCCCATCCTCACTCGAGAAGTTCAAGCAAGCTGGGTTAGCTGTCCTAGGAGCTGACGTGGCGGGGGCATCACTTGCCACCCTTGATTCGACTGAGCTTGCTAAGCCCACTCTTTGGCTGTTTGGCAATGAAGCGTGGGGTCTGGAGCCAGAAGTATCAGCCCTGGCAGACAAGTTGGTTCAGGTTCCCATCTTTGGAGCAGCTGAATCTTTGAATTTGGCTACCGCTGCCAGCGTTTGCATGTACGCGTCAGCCTTCGCCCAGAACAGCTAATCGGTAAACTTTAGAACTATGTCCAACTCCGAGGGTATTTCTCAAGCAGAGGTCAACAAGGCCATTGAGACTGCCCTGGCGGAGATAACGAAGGCCAGCTCTATCGCAGAGCTAAAAAAAGTAAAAGGCTCGATTCTTGGTGACGGTTCTGCACTGGCGGGCTTCAGCGCAAAGCTTGGAAAGCTAGCCGCGGATCAAAAGGCTGAAGCTGGAAAGATTGTTGGTTCCGCAAGGGCAAAAGTCACCGAAGCTTTTGAGGCTCGAGAAGGCGAACTTTCAGCCGCAGAAGAAGCCAAGCTTCTTGAGAAAGAAGCTATTGACGTCACTGCTTTGGGCAGAATTGCTCGAACCGGCGCTCGTCACCCGCTGAGTCTGCTGCAAGAGAAGATTTCCGATGTGTTTGTGGGAATGGGTTGGGAAATTGCCGAGGGGCCAGAAGTTGAAAGCGAGTGGTTCAATTTCGATGCTTTGAACTTTGATGCCGACCACCCAGCTCGAGCCATGCAGGATACCTTCTTCGTTGAGCCAACCGAGCAGAAGCTGGTTCTTAGAACCCACACTTCTCCTGTTCAGGTGCGATCAATGCTAGATAGGGAAGTACCCATCTACGTTCTGTGCCCTGGAAGAGTTTTCAGAACGGATGAGTTGGATGCCACTCACACTCCAGTTTTTCACCAGGTAGAAGGTCTTGCCATCGACAAGGGGTTGAGCATGGCGAACCTTCGTGGAACTCTTGAGCACTTTGCTCGAATCATGTTCGGCGAAGAGGCCAAGATTCGTCTTCGTCCGTCATTTTTCCCATTCACCGAACCCTCGGCTGAACTAGATGTTTGGCATCCCGGTGCCAAAGGCGGCGCGCGATGGGTGGAATGGGGCGGTTGCGGAATGGTAAACCCTAACGTTTTACGCGCCAGTGGAATTGATCCTGAGGTTTATTCGGGATTCGCATTTGGAATGGGCATCGAGCGCACCTTGATGTTTAGAAATGAAGTAAGTGACATGCACGACATGGTCGAAGGCGATGTGCGATTCAGTCAGCAGTTTGGAATGGTGCTCTAGATGAGAGTCCCACTCAGTTGGCTTGGAGAATATGTTGATCTTCCTGCCGATGCAACCCCTGAATCTGTTATGGATCAACTTGTTCGTGTTGGTTTTGAAGAAGAGGCTGTTCACAGCTTTGATCTGAAGGGACCGCTAGTTGTTGGACAGGTTTTGGAGTTTGTAGCCGAACCGCAGGCAAATGGAAAAACCATTCGCTGGTGCCAAGTTCAGGTAGCCCCTGATGGATCCAAAGCCGCTGATGGCGGAGCATCGGTTCGAGGAATTGTCTGCGGAGCAGCGAATTTTGAAGTTGGTGACAAAGTTGTTGTTAGCTTGCCAGGAGCTGTGCTACCTGGAAACTTTGTGATTTCTGCTCGTTCAACTTACGGTCACACCAGCGACGGAATGATCGCATCTGGTCGCGAACTTAATCTTTCCGACGATCACGATGGCATCTTGCGTCTAGCTTCAATGGGCCTTGACCCAAACGTTGGTACCGATGCAGTTGAACTTCTTGGTCTGTTTGACAGTGCCGCTGAAATCAATGTTCTTCCAGACCGCGGCTACTGTCTCTCAATCCGGGGAGTTGCTAGAGAGTATTCCCACGCAACCGGAGTCAAGTTCCGCGATCCAGCTCAGAACGCTAAGCCAGTAAAGGCAGAAGGTTTTGGTCTAAAAATCCAAGACTCCGCTCCAATTCGTGGACGTAAAACTTCTCAGAGTTTCGTGCTTAGAACAGTGTCTGGAATTGACGCTACAAAGCCGACTCCAACTTGGATGCGCGCCAGACTAAAACTTGCCGGTATGCGATCAATTTCTCTGGCGGTGGATATCACTAACTACGTGATGCTTGAACTTGGTCAACCGG
>JBILXL010000001.1:0-41117 GCA_044378505.1 Rhodoluna sp.
TATCGCCACGAACCTTGGTTAGCTCCTGGAACTGATCGGTGCGCTCTTGATCCAAGAGGGTGTATTCGCTCTTGGCCTTGTTGGAGCTTTGCGAAACGTTCTCGATCAGTACCGGCAGCAGCTTCAATACTTCTTTAGCAGAGCGCAGCTGCGAGGTTCTTGACTTAGCCGAGGCGATCGCCAGTTCAACAGCTGCTCTAGATGAATCCAACTGGTTAGTTAGGTTCTCGGATCTCTCGGTTTCAACCCGGAGGCGCTCAGTGGCTGCGCCAAGCTCAACACGGATTTCTAGCTCCTTGGAGCGCTCCATCTCGAGTGCATCAACCAAACGATCACGATCAGATAGCTCTTGCTCAGGGCGACCTAGGTTTTCAAAATCACGCAGTCTCGACTTAGCATCTTCTAATTCCTGAAGTGCCAGGGAGATGGCTTGCTCGTTTGCATCGGCCACGGTAGTTAGACGGTCAAGCTCGCTCTGAAGGGCTTCAACCTGAACGCGAATACGTCCCAGTTGCTCGGCCTGGGATGCAAGCTTGGCATCTTGCTCATTGAGTTCAGCAAGTGCTTGCTTGGCAGAGTTCTTAGAGGCAAGTTCGTTGGATTTTGCCTGAGCAAGCTCAGAAGAAATAGTTTCAATGCGTGCGCTGAGTCTGGACAAAGCTGCTTCGGCAGCATCACGCTCGGCAACTAATTCGACCTTGGAAGGTTTGCTCGATGAACCTCCTCGAAGTACTGCACGAGTAAGAACGTCACCCTGTTTGGTAATGACTTGGCGATCTTCGCCAGAGGTGCGGAAGTAATTTCTTGCCGCATCTAGATCGTCAACAATTACAACAGTTGAAAGAAGTTTTAGGATTCCATCCGGAGCACTGACAACTTCGGATGCAAGCTTGGCTCCGGAGATTTGGTTGCCTAGTGAAATCTCAGAGCGAATGTCAACATCAGCGATGATGATCTCAACGCGACCGCCGTCAGTTCGCTTTAAGTGCTCCAGTGCCGAAAGACCAGATTCCATATCCTCTGCCACGAGTGCATCGGCAAGTGAGCCAAGTGCTGCGGCAATAGCCTGCTCGAAACCAGACTCGATGCGCATGTGGTTTGCAACCAGTCCGCGAATTCCTCGAAGCTGAGCTTGAGTTAGAGAAGACGCTCCGTCTTTTTGTTCCAGGGTCAGATTTAGCGCAGAACGCTTTCCAGCAAGTGCATCTTTTTCACGCTCTGCTTCGTGAAGCTGATCGCGAAGCGATTCAATTCTTGAAGCTGCATCTGAGACAGCCTTCTGAGCGGCTTCGTAGTTTGACTCTAAGTTGCTTGCGCTTGGTTGGTTTTGTGACAGAAGAGACTCGAGGTCTCGGTACTGACGAGACTGCTCTTCGTGGCGCAATCTGGCCGCGGAGAGAATTTCTTGGTGACGAGTTTTTTCGTTGCGGAATGCTTCAAGCTTGCTTTCGGCAACTTTCACGTTGTTGGCAAATTCTGCTAGCTCAAGATCAAACTTTGAGATAAGTGAGTTTTGTTCTTGAGCCTTTGCGTCAAATTGATCTAGGGCATCTCTTGCAACGTTTCGACTCTGCTCAGCAAGTCCTAGATCTTGGTTGAGGCGCACGACCTCCTGCTGCAGTCGAACCATTTCAGTTGCGGCTTTTTCGATATCCACAGTTATAGATGAGATATCGAACTTGCTTTGCTCCTGATCATTGGATTCAAGCAGTGCAACACGGGCGCTGGCTATGTTGGAAATCGAACGAATTCGCTCCTGCAGAGAATCAAAGTCGAAAGAGACCTGGCGAGCGCGATCGAGCTTTTGGTTCAGCTCAGGTGATTCGAGCTGGGTCAAGCGTTTGGTGTTCTCGGAGAGCATCTCCTGAAGGATGTTTCGCTCGCTGCGACGGGCAGATTCACTTGTTGATGTAGTTTCCAGTGAGCGCTGAATCACAACAATGTCGTTGGCCAAAATTCTGGACTTTGCGTCACGGGCTTGAGATGCGATGTTCTGAGCTTCCCTGGCAATTTCGGCCTGAGCGCCGAGTGGTTTTAGCTGTCGACGAACTTCACCGGCTAGATCGCTAAGCCTGGAAAGGTTAGCCTGCATCGCCTCGATCTTGCGCTCAGTTTTCTCCTTGCGACGGCGGTGCTTCAAGATACCTGCGGCTTCTTCAATGAAGCCGCGTCTTTCTTCAGGGGTAGCTCGCAAAACGTTATCTAGCTGACCTTGACCCACGATGACGTGCATCTCACGGCCAAGTCCTGAATCACTTAGCAGTTCTTGAACATCAAGTAGTCGACAGGGGTCGCCATTGATTGCGTATTCTGACCCACCGCTTCTAAAAAGTGTTCTCGAGATGGTGACTTCTGTGTAATCAATAGGTAAAGCGCCATCAGCGTTATCGATAGTGAGTAATACTTCGGCGCGACCTAGAGGACCCTTGGTTGCGGTACCGGCGAAGATAACGTCTTCCATTTTTCCACCGCGGAGAGTCTTGGCTCCCTGCTCACCCATTACCCAGGCGAGTGCATCAACTACGTTGGATTTTCCTGAACCGTTTGGTCCCACCACACAAGTCACGCCTCGTTCGAATTGGAACGTGGTTGGCTGGGCGAAAGACTTAAATCCCTTTAGGGTGAGGCTCTTGAGATGCAAGCTGGGTCAACCCCTCCAAGAATTATCAAAACTGGCCTACTGGCCGAGCAGTATCTAAAATTACCCCATTTTTGGGGTACCTAAGACCGCTAGCTTGGGCGCTGGCACTTGGGGCAAAAGTGCGATCCCCGGTTAGCCCAGGCCTGGCGTCTGATAGGCGTCTGGCACCTTTTGCAGGGTTTATCGGTCTGTCCGTAGGCGTAAAGCTGCTGGGAAAAGTAGCCTGCTTCCCCGTTGACGTTCTTGTATTGCTGGTCAAAGGAAGTCCCACCCTGCTTTACGGCCGCTTCCAGCACCTGCTTAGATATCTCAATAAGTTCGGTCAATTTGGCCTTAGATATTCCATCGGCCGAGCGGTCAAAGTGAAGCTTGGCCAACCAGAGTGATTCGTCAGCATAAATATTGCCAATTCCACTAACTAGGTTCTGATCGAGAATAACTCGCTTGATACCGCTTTTCTTGCTTCGCATCTTGGCAACTACCGCCTCTAGATCAAATGTTTCATCCAGCGGGTCACGGGCGATGTGGGCTGCAGAAACCGGAATTAGATCTTGCCAGGGCTTAGAGATGTTCTTGCCAGCGCTAAAGCCGCCAGCACCACCATCCCTAGTTGCAACTAAGTCGTCGATGGCCAAGGAGCCAAAAATTCGCTGATCAACGAATCTAAGCTCCAGTGGTTTGCCGCTCTTTGATTCAAATTCAATTGTGATTCGATTCAGGTCATCGGCCGGGTAATCGGCAGTTCTAATGAGCATTTGCCCACTCATTCCAAGATGCCCGACTAAAGCACTCTGCCCGGTGCTTAGGGGTAACCAGAGAAATTTTCCGCGCCGAACTACATCTAGCACCTTGGTGCCAACAAGTTTGTTCTTAAAATCGGCCGGTCCGCTGAGGTGTCGCTTTAGCGATCTAGCATCGTGAATTTTGATGCCGGTGATTGTGGCACCGGTCATAGATTTTGCAAGACCAGCTCTGACGGTCTCGACCTCTGGTAGCTCAGGCATTTACTTCAAAGAAGATAGCGCCTTGATGGCGGCATTGGTTTCAGCAAGTTTTCTGGACCGACCGTTCGCTTCAGCAAGGATTTTGCCATCGACCGACAAGCGAGCGAAGAAAGTACGATCGTGATCTGGTCCTTCATGAGTTATCTCATAAACCGGTTGAGATTTGCCCTTGGTTTGAAGCAATTCCAAAAGAGTGGTCTTGGGATCTGCCGAATCGAGAACCTGACCGGGATTTGAAAGCATAGGAAAGATAAAGCGCTCAACAATCTGGGAGGCTGCTGGCATGCCCTTTGATACATAAGCTGCCCCCAGCACTGCTTCAAAGCAATCGGCTAGAAGGTTTTGCTTTTCGCGACCGCCAGTTTGGATTTCACCTTTGCCCAACAGAAGATGCGAACCCAAGTCCAAGGCAACAGCAGCCTCGGCTAGTGCTGGCGCACTAACAACGGCGTTTTTGAGTTTTGTAAGTTCGCCCTCGTCAAGGTCAACAAAGTGATCGTGAATGTGGGCGGTGACTAAGAAACCGAGTATTGCATCGCCGAGAAACTCAAGGCGTTCATTGTTTGGTCCACGTCCGTTTTCGTAAGCGAAGGAACGGTGGGTAAGCGCAAGCTCT
The DNA here is from genome assembly GCA_044378505.1 of Rhodoluna sp. GTDB lineage: Bacteria > Actinomycetota > Actinomycetes > Actinomycetales > Microbacteriaceae > Rhodoluna. The sequence goes on from JBILXL010000001.1 coordinate 4,262, forward strand.
AGTAGTTGAGGTTCGATTTCAACGCCAAGGGCTTTACCCAGCGCAGCTAAGTTCATGACTTAGGCGTCAGCGACCTTGCGGCCCTTGTACTCCATGAATAATGCGTTGCCTGCGGAGTCTTCGACCAGCTTGGCACGGTGAGGAAGTGAGTAAACAGTCTTGCCGTTTTCAATGCTCTTAACCAAAGTAATCGGAGCGGCCTTCCACTGTGAGCGACGTGCGCGAGTGTTGGAACGCGACATGCGTCTTTTAGGTACTGGCATTTCTTACTCTTTCCTAAAGCTTTCTAACTCACTCCAGCGAGAATCATTCTGCGCCTGGTGAACGTGTTCCGGGTCTTCTGCCATCTTCACACCACATTCAGAGCACAGACCTAAACAGTCTTCGCTGCAAACTGGTTTGAACGGAAGGCTTAAAACTACCGCATCGGTGATGGCCTGCTCAAGGTCGATTTTCTCGTCCTGAACCAGGAAATCATCTTCCTGCTCTAAAGAATAGGCGAAAAGCTCCTGAAAATCCACCTCGACCGCTAGTTTCAAGGGCTCTAGGCACCTTGAGCAGTCGGCTATTGCAGTTGAATCAACTTCACCGGTTGCCAAAATCCCATCGTGGACTGACTCGAGGCGAAGATTCAGCTCGATAATCTCTCCAGCCGAAACCGTTGCAGCTCCTTGACCCATTGGAGTAGCTAGCTCAATATCCAGCTCTAGCTCCTTCATTTGTCCAGGACGACGGGTTAGATCATTTACTGGAACTTCGAAGGCGCTCACTTAGAACCCCTCAGCGCTTTGGCAACCGCCTTAGAAACATACTTTTCAACTGGGCCACCAAGCTCGGCTACTTGGCGAACTAGAGAAGAGGCAACTAGGCCGTAGACAGGATCAGCTGCGATGAAAACAGTTTCGATACCGCTCAAGTCCCGATTGACCTTTGCCATTGGAAGCTCGTAGTCAAGATCAACGTTGTTTCTAAAGCCCTTGAGCAAAACCCTGGCATCGACTTGTCTCAGGTAATCAACCAACAGTCCTGAGGAAAGCTCGGTGACTTTAATGTTTGAGCCTTTGATGCCAGCTTCGGAAAGTGAGTCCTTGATTAGCTGCACACGCTCGGCACTTGTGAAGCGTGGAGCCTTATCCGGATTGTGAACTACCAGTACTTCAAGCTCATCAAACAGCAAAGCAGCCCGCTCGATGATATCGACGTGGCCAAGGGTAATCGGGTCAAAAGAACCCGGGTAGACGGCGAGTTTTGCCATGTCTACAAGGTTAGCAAGAAATGAAGGCTTAGCCCTTGGCTAGATTTTCTGCAGCATTGGCTTGATCTATAGCAAGCCTCAGTGTTGGGTGATTGGCTAGCAGAGGGTCTGCCTCAAACAGTTCCTCTAGCTCTGTACGTACTTTTTGGATTAGCTCAGAATCCTGAATCACGCGCAGCAGTCTCAAGCTAGATCTGCCACCGGATTGGCTGGCCCCCAAAACATCACCTTCTCGCCTTAGTTCTAGGTCAATTTCGCTGAGCTTGAAGCCATCACTTTCTGCCGCAACGGCTTCTATGCGCTGCAAAGCTATTGAGTCATCCTCGGCCGCGGTCAATAACAAACACAGGCCCTTTGCGCTTCCTCTTCCAACTCTTCCACGCAGTTGATGCAGCTGAGAGATTCCAAAATTGTCAGCATCGAGAATCACCATCGTTGTCGCGTTTGGGACATCGACGCCAACTTCAATCACGGTCGTAGAAACTAACAGGTCAATCTCCTTGGCGCTAAATGCCTGCATGATTTGACTCTTCTGGTCAGCGTCCATTCGACCGTGAAGCTCCTGAATACGAACTCCGGTCAAGGCAGCATTCTTGCGAAGCTGGGCAACCGTTTTTTCAACCGATGCACCGGAAAGCTCCTTTTCGGTTTCGTCGATCTTGGGACAAACCACAAAAGCTTGGTGACCCTTGGCGATTTCCTCAGCCACCCGAGACCAAACCCGAGATACCAAGGCAGGATCTCCTGCGCGAACCACGTGAGAGTCAATTTCTTTTCGCCCAGCCGGCAGCTCTGTGAGTGATGAAACGGACATATCCCCAAAGACTGTGACAGCCAGCGTCCTTGGGATTGGGGTAGCGGTCATAGTCAAAACATGCGGTGACAGTTTTCCTTTTAGGCGAAGCTTTTCTCTTTGCTCAACTCCGAAGCGGTGTTGCTCATCAATAACCACGAGCCCTAAATCATAGAACTCGACTTTCTCTGAAAACAAAGCGTGAGTTCCAATAACTATTCGGGCCTTGCCAGAAACGACCTGTAGCATCGCCTTCTTGCGCGCATCAGTAGCGAGCTGACCGGTTAGCAAAGTTAGACCCACTTCTTTCGAAAGCTCCTCACCGAGGCTTTTTTCAATCGAGCGAAAGTGTTGCGAAGCCAAAACTTCGGTTGGAGCTAAAAGCGCAGACTGACCATCACTGTCGGCTACGGCCAACATTGCACGTAAGGCAACAAGAGTTTTTCCAGAACCCACTTCACCTTGCAGCAAACGGTTCATCGGATATGTTTTAGCAATGTCGGAAGTGATCTCACTTCCCACTTCTATCTGCCCATCGGTGAGAGTAAACGGCAGGGCCGAATCAAAGCGTTCTAAGTACCCGCCTGATTTGCTAGTGCGCGCTGTTGCCGGGGCCTGCTCGTTATCTAAACGGCGTTGAATCAGGTTTGCCTGAAGCAAGAAAGCTTCTCGGTACACCAGCGTTTTCTTAGCGGAGGCAATCTCACTTTTTGTAGTGGGGCGATGAATTTTCTCCAGTGCACCGTTTATCGAAAGTAGCTTGTGCTTCTTTTGAAGTTCCGCAGATACCTCATCTGGAATTTCTTCCAGAGTGTCAAGGATGATTCCAAGTGCTCGTTGAATCATCCAGGTGGTCACGTTAGCCGATGCTGGGTAAATGGGGATTGGTTGATCAGCCCAAGCTTTAGCGTCGAATTCGGAAACCTCCTCAGGGAACAGTTCGTAATCGGGATGGGCCAGCTGCAACTTGCCTTGGTACTCGCCTATTTTTCCGGCAAACAGACCTCGGACCCCAGGCTTAAGATCTTTTTGCCTCCAGGCTTGATTGAAGAAAGTAAGCGATAGGAATCCACTTCCGTCTGTGATTCGAACTTCCAAAATGTGGCTCACTCGCCCCTTGGTGCGACGCTCTCTGGCATCTACTACTTCGGCAACGATAGACAGGCTCTCCCCGATTGGCAGATTTGCAATTGGAGTTAGTTCCCCGCGGTTTGAATAGCGTCTCGGATAGTGCTGAAGAAGATCTGCCACGGTTGTTAACCCAAGATTCTTGGCAAAGCTCTTGGCGGTTTTATCCCCAAGGACTCGGTCAAGAGCGGTTGTTGGAAGCAGCATTATTCAATCTTCCATTAGTGCACCGACAAATACGGTTAGGCTTTGCCAGACATGACAAGAATTATTGGTGGCCTAGTTGGCTCAAGAAAACTAACATCTCCGGCCAAAAGTACCCGTCCAACTTCGGACCGCATTCGTGAGAGCATCTTTAGCTCTCTGGAATCAAAGGGTGCTCTCCAAAAGAGTGCAGTTTTAGATCTTTATGCCGGTACCGGAGCTTTAGGGCTTGAGGCACTAAGTAGAGGCGCAATAGCAACGGTGCTTGTGGAAAGCAACAAACAGGCGGCTGCCGTTTGCATTAAAAACGCCAGGTTGATCCAAGACGCTCTAGCCGAAGAAGACCATGAGGTTTCTGCAAAAGTGCAAATCCAACCGGTTCAAAAGTTTCTAGACTCAAACACTCAGATTTTTGACCTGGTATTTATCGATCCACCCTACGAAGTTGCAAACAATGAAGTAGTAAAAAACCTCGAGTCACTTACTGGATCGCTTTCCAAAAATTCGCTAGTTCTGGTTGAAAGATCTACCCGTGCGGAGCCAATTTCTGCGAGCGGATACGAACTTTTAGAGACCAAGAATTTTGGTGACACTGCGGTCTTCTGGCTTAAGCCAAACTAGACCTTTCTTTCGCCCTCGCCTAGATAGACCTGCTGAGGTCTACCAATTCGGTTGTTTGGGTCTTGCATCATCTCGCGCCAGTGGGAAATCCAACCGGGTAGTCTTCCCATTGCAAACAACGGGGTAAACATACGAGGCGGGAATCCCATGGCCTTGTAGATGACACCGGTGTAGAAATCAACGTTTGGATATAGCTTGCGCTCGGCAAAGTAAGGATCAGCTAGCGCGGTTGCCTCAAGTTCCTTTGCAATATCTAGCAGTGGGTCAGAAATTCCCAGGTCAGCTAGAACTCGGTCCGCAGTTGCCTTAACGATTGTGGCGCGAGGATCAAAGTTCTTGTAAATTCTGTGGCCAAAGCCCATCAGGCGGATGCCATCTTCCTTGTTCTTGACTCGCTCAACAAATCTTTGAACCGATTCACCGGATTTGCGAATTGAGTTGAGCATATCCAGCACAGCCTCGTTTGCCCCACCGTGAAGTGGGCCAAACAGTGCGTTGATTCCAGCAGAAACCGATGCGAATAGGTTTGCCTGCGCGGAGCCAACAAGGCGAACAGCTGAGGTTGAGCAGTTCTGCTCGTGGTCAGCGTGCAAAATCAAAAGCGTGTCTAACGCTTTGCTCACAATTGGATTCTGAATGTAGTCCTCTGCCTGTGTACCAAAGTTCAGTCGAAGGAAATTCTCAACCATAGACAACGAATTATCCGGATACAACAAAGCCTGACCCAAGCTCTTTTTATGAGCGTAGGCAGCAAGCACGGGAAGTTTGGCAAGCAGTCTTTTGGTTGAGAGTTCAACTTGCTCTGGATCGTGCGGATCAAGTGAGTCCTGATAAAAAGTTGAAAGAGCTGAAACTCCAGATGCTAGAACCGACATCGGATGAGCGTTCTGAGGGAAGGCATCGAAGAATCTCTTCAGGTCTTCGTGAATTAGAGTGTGTCGACGAATGCTCTGGTCGAATGCTTCGAGCTGCACCTTGTCGGGTAGCTCTCCATAAATTAGGAGGTAGCTAACATCAAGGAAAGATTTTTTCGCAGCTAGCTGCTCAATTGGGTATCCGCGATAACGCAGGATTCCAGCGTCGCCATCGATAAATGTGATTCCGGACTTAGTGGAGGCTGTGTTTACAAATCCCTGGTCAAAAGTGTGCAGACCTAAGGTCGAATGCAGCTTGCTAATGTCCATTGCGTCAGAGCCAACGCTTGATGAAACCACTGGAAATTCTGCGGTTTTGTCTTTGTAGCTGATAACTACTTTTTCGTTCTCAGTCAAAGCACTCCTTGTTTTCCTACAATTTCCTTGTTTAGCCTAAAGCATTTTCGAGTCTGGTAGCAGCCCTGGAAATATCACTGTCGGTGGCGGTCAGCGAAAAGCGGACGTGCTTGGTGGCGTATTGGCCGTAGAAGCTCCCCGGCACCACAAGAATTCCCAGATTCGCCATCTTCTCAACCGTGTCCCAGCAGTCTTCACCCAAGGTGGCCCAGAGGTACAAGCCTGCTTCACTATCCGAAAGCTCAAAGCCATACTTCTTTACTGCCGCAAGCAGCACCTCGCGGCGCTTCCGGTAGATATCCTTCTCGTTTTTGACGTGGTCGTAATCACCCAGGGCTGCGATTACAGCTGCCTGGGTGGGAAGTGGCATCATCATTCCGGCGTGCATACGAAGGTTAACTAGGTCACGGATCAAATCCTTTGAGCCCACTGCAAAGGCAGCGCGGTAGCCAGCCATGTTGGACTGCTTAGAAAGCGAGTACACACACAAGATTCCCTCGTGGCTGGCGCCGCAAACTCTTGGGTCCAACACACTCGGAATCAGTTCTTTATCCCAAGGCGCACTCCAGCCAAGTTCGGCATAGCACTCGTCGGAAGCTAACAAAGCACCGAGTTCACGAGCACGCTTGACGGCTTTGGCGAATTTGTCAGCGGATAAGACTTTTCCATCCGGGTTTCCCGGGGAGTTTATCCAAATTAACTTTGTGTTCTCGGGCCACTTATCTGGATCGTCTTCCGAGACCAAAGTTGCGCCAGCAAAGGCAGCCCCGACTGCGTAAGCCGTGTATGCAACCTTTGGTTGGATAACAACATCACCCTTGCCGATGCCAAGTAGCACCGGCAACCAGCTGATTAGTTCTTTGGACCCAATTGTTGGCATCACTTGGTCGGGATCTAGTCCAACTACCCCTCGCCTAGCTGCAAACCAAGACACAACTGATTCGCGAAACTGCTTCGAACCAGCAGTGGAGGGGTATCCCGGTGCGTTCGAGAAGTTTCTAAGTGCGTCTTGAACTACCTTTGGGGTTTCATCAATTGGTGAGCCAATCGATAAATCGATTGCACCTTCTTTGTGAAGGGCTGCTTTTGCACTAAAAGGTTTGAGTGATTGCCAGGGATACTCTGGCAGGGCGGTAAACAATTAGGCCTGTTGAGGTTGTGGCGGAAGCGCTGCAACGATTGGGTGATCTCCGGCAATAGCGCCAACTTTGGCAGCTCCGCCCGGAGAGCCGATGGTTTCAAAAAATTCCACATTGGCTTTGTAGTAATCGGCCCACTGCTCGGGAACGTCATCCTCGTAATAGATTGCCTCTACTGGGCAAACTGGCTCACAGGCTCCGCAGTCCACGCACTCATCTGGGTGGATGTAAAGCATGCGGTCGCCCTCATAAATGCAGTCCACCGGGCATTCTTCAATGCAGGCCTTGTCTTTAAGGTCCACGCAAGGCAGAGCGATAATGTAAGTCATTTTTGAGGAATCCTTCCTTTAGCTATTTTACTAGCGATGTCCGGATGCGTTTTTAGCCCAGGTGCCGGGTCTTAGTTTCGGGAACAAAATCACTACTGCACAAATGATCAGCGAACCATAAACCCAGAAGTTCCCAGCCTGGTTGTCCATGATCAGTGCGTCCCCAGCAGCACTTGGTCGAGAGAGCCAAAAGACAGTTCCCGCAAGAGTAAGGCTCATCAAATACAAAGCGCCTCGAGAGTTTCTAAGAAGTCGGAGAGCCACTGCAAGGGCGAATGTCATTACCAAGGCAACCACTAGCCCGATTGGGGTTCTGGCCTCATCGGAAGCAGTGACCGAGTGAAGAAGTGTTCCAGCAAAACCCAGAAGTATTCCAAGTGGAAGTGCCCAAAGAGCAATAAAGACCGGTTTAAGCCAAATCCATGGTCTCGTTGAAGCTTTGCGAAGTCGCTCTGGTTTGTCGTAGCGGATGTCTCTTCCCGGGACCAAAGAGTAGGTCTCTGAAGCTACCGCTACTTGACTTGCGTGCTGCTCCAAAGCAGCCTTCTTCTTTGGAGCAGTCTTTGAGCCACCGACTTCTACATCAAATCTTTCACCTGGCTCAGCAATTACCCAGAACTGCGGCGGCCTAGATTTAGTGTCCCGAGCAAAACGGCGAAGAGCCATGGCGGTTGCCTCGTGGGCCTTTTTGTGATCAGGATGCCCAAAACCACCGTTTCGGTTGTAAGTGATTACCGCATCAGGCTTGAAGTTTTTTAGCTCCTGGAAAATATCATCTGCGATTACCGCTGTCGAGACAGAAGACAAGGACATCTCATCGGTCCTGCGAGTTTTGATTGGTTTACCGAAGGCGTTGAGTCTCATACCCGAATCCAGGTAAGCGCGAGTTCCAGCAAATTTGTGCTTAATGCTGCCAAGTTGAGCAAGTGCATTTCGCAACTCGTTCGAGCGGAACTCTCCCATAGAGGCGAGATTTCCTTCGAGTGGTTTTAGGTCCTCGAGTTTTACTCTTCCTCGCTCGCCACGAGTAAGAGTCAGAACCATGACTTCAGCTCCCGCTGAAGCGCGCTCTGCGATTACGTGGCCGGTAAAAAGCGACTCATCGTCTGGATGCGCATGCACCAGGAGCACTTTTTTGGGGTTGAAACCAGCTTTTGCCATAACCACAACTCTAAGTGTTTTAGCTCTCGCTAGCTCGTTTTCTGGCAGAGGCAGCGCGAGCTCTGATGTTTGGGTCCAGTTCTAGCTTGCGAATACGGGTGCCTTCTGGAGTTACTTCAACACACTCGTCCTCGCGGGCAAATTCAAGACACTCTTCCAAAGACAGCTTTCTTGGGGGCGTTAGCTTCTCAAACTCTTCGCTGGAAGAAGCTCTCATGTTGGTGAGCTTCTTTTCCTTGGTGATGTTAACTTCCATGTCATCAGCGCGAGCGTTCTCTCCAACAACCTGACCGGCGTAAACCTCATCGGTTGGCTCAACGAAGAACGTTCCTCGCTCTTGCAAACCAATTAGTGCAAACGGAGTTACGGCTCCCGCGCGGTCAGAAATAAGCGATCCATTCGTGCGGGTGACGATCTCACCAAACCATGGCTCATAACCTGCTGAGATGGCGTTGGCAATTCCAGTTCCACGAGTGGTGGTTAGAAACTCAGTACGGAAGCCAATTAGCCCGCGAGAAGGAACCATGAACTCCATGCGAACCCAACCGGTGCCGTGGTTGATCATGTTCTTCATCCGGCCCTTGCGAGAGGCAAGCAACTGGGTGATCGAACCTAGGAATTCCTCTGGCACGTCAATGGTCAAATCTTCAACCGGCTCGTGGAGTTTTCCATCAACCTTCTTTGTAACTACCTGTGGCTTACCTACGGTTAGCTCGTAGCCTTCGCGTCGCATCTGCTCCACCAGGATGGCTAGCGCCAACTCCCCACGACCTTGAACTTCCCAAGCGTCTGGTCGCTCGGTTGGAAGCACTCGAATGGAAACGTTTCCCACGAGTTCGCGGTCGAGACGATCTTTCACCAAACGTGCAGTGACCTTGGCACCCTTAACGCGACCTGCCATAGGAGATGTGTTGATACCGATAGTCATCGAGATTGCAGGGTCATCCACCTTGATCAGTGGAAGTGGTCGAATATCATCTGGGTCGGCAAGTGTTTCACCAATGGTGATCTCCTCGATGCCGGCAACTGCCACGATATCTCCAGGGCCCGCCTGATCAGTTGGGAAGCGCTCTAGTGCGCGGGTAATCAATAGCTCTGTAATCTTCACGTTTTGGGTTTCACCGTTTTGTCTTACCCAAGCTACTTGCTGACCCTTTTTGATTGTTCCGTTGAAGATACGAAGTAGTGCAAGACGACCCAAGAAAGGAGACGCGTCGAGGTTGGTCACGTGGGCCTGAAGCGGCGCATCAGCGTCATACTTTGGAGCTGGAATGTATTTCAAGATTGCAGCAAACAATGGCTCTAGATCTGCGTTGTCAGGTAAAGATCCGTTTTCTGGCTTGTTCAGAGATGCCGCTCCGGCACGACCTGATGCGTAGATAACGGGCAGGTTCAAGATTGCGTCGACATCGAGTTCTGGAACATCGTCAGATAGGTCGCTAGCAAGACCCAACAGCAAGTCGTGAGTTTCCTCAACTACTTCGTCGATTCGTGCGTCTGGTCGGTCAGTTTTGTTCACTAGCAAGATCACAGGCAAATTGGATTCCATGGCTTTGCGAAGTACGAACCGCGTCTGAGGAAGTGGGCCTTCGCTGGCATCGACCAAAAGTACTACACCGTCAACCATTGAGATACCGCGCTCAACCTCGCCACCGAAATCAGCGTGGCCTGGGGTGTCAACAACGTTGATGGTGATTGTCTTGCCCTCGGCTGCTTTACCGGAATAGCTAATGGCAGTGTTCTTGGCAAGGATGGTGATTCCCTTTTCCTTTTCCAGATCCCCAGAGTCCATCAAGCGCTCACCTAAGTTGCTGTGCTCTCCGAAGGCTCCGGTCTGGCGAAGCATGGCGTCAACCAGCGTTGTCTTTCCGTGGTCTACGTGAGCCACGATTGCAACGTTTCTAAGGTCTTCTCTGATTGCCAGAGTCATAAAAAACTTCCTTTATATGTGCGCAACAAAGCGCCTTCGCTTGTAGCAATTGGATTTTTGCCTGAACCTGGGCCAAACACTTTAGTTAGCGATGAAACTGGCCTCAAGAGCTATCAGTTTAGCTTGGCAGCTATCCCTTTAGGGTCTTTAGGCGAGTTTCACGCCTAATCCGCTGCTGATCGGGGTCTGGGACGGGTACAGCGGCAATCAAACGCTTGGTGTAGTCCTGCTGGGGGTTTCTAAGAATTTGGTTCTTATCGCCCTGCTCAACAATCTCACCGTGATTCATTACTGCAATTCGATCTGCGAGGAAATCAACTACTGCCAGGTCGTGACTCACAAACAAACAGGCAAACCCAAGATCCTTCTGCAGGTCCTTGAGAAGCTCCAGCACTCGAGCCTGAACTGATACATCAAGAGCACTTGTTGGCTCATCCGCAACTAGGAACTCAGGGGAAAGAGCTAGTGCTCGAGCAATTCCAACTCGCTGTCGCTGGCCTCCAGATAGTTCGTGTGGGTACCTGTTGCGGTAGCTAATCGGGAGCTGAACCTGATCCAAGAGCTCATCAATTCTCTTGTTAGCTTGGTCTTTAGAGAATTGCTTGGAAAGCACCAGCGGCTCCGCGATGGATTGAGAAATAGACCAGCGCGGGTTCAAAGAAGAACCTGGATCTTGAAAAACTATTCCTAGCTTGCTTCTTAGTTGACGAAGCTCGGATTTTTTGGTGCTAGAAATATCTTTTCCTGCCACAATCAAGCTTCCTGACTTAACTGGCAGCAATCCCACGGCGGCGCGTCCGACGGTAGTTTTTCCAGAACCAGACTCACCCACTAGTCCGAGAACTTCACCCTTTGCAATTTCCAAATTGATGTTCTTGGCTGCCAGAAAAGCAGGGACCCGTCCACGCTTGGGGTATTCAATGTTGACGTCCTTCAAAGAAAGCACCAAGTCCTCTTTGGACGTCGGTTTGGCAGCTAGCGCAGCTCCACTGCCGAGATTCGGAACAGCTGCCAGTAGATGCTGGGTGTAGACCTGCTGAGGAGATTTGTAAATCTGACGCGAGCTTCCCTGCTCGACCATCACTCCATCTTTCATAACCAATACGCGGTCTGCTAAGTCTGCAACAACGCCCATGTCATGAGTGATCAGCAAGATTGCTGAATTCAATCTCTTGTGTAGGTCTCGAAGAAGATCAAGAATTTCCGCCTGGATTGTCACATCTAGCGCAGTGGTGGGTTCATCGGCAATTAGAAGTTTTGGATCACAAGAAATCGCCTGAGCAATCATGGCTCTTTGTCTTTGGCCGCCGGAGAGCTGGTGCGGGTAGGAGTTGAACGCTTTCTCCGGATCTGGTAGATCCACCATCGTAAGTAGCTCAATTGCGCGCTGCTTGGCTTTTTGATTAGTCATGTTGAAGTGGACCCGCAAAGTCTCCATAATCTGGAATCCGATTGTGTAGACGGGGTTCAGTGCCGTCATCGGCTCCTGGAAGATAACCGCTATTCCACTTCCACGCAGTTCTCTAAGGCGCTTAGGGGTAGCTGTGATCAACTCTTCGCCAGCTAGTTTCACGCTTCCAAAGACGCGGCCGTTTTGGTCGGTAAGGCCAAGTAGTGCCATGGAGCTCGCGCTCTTTCCAGACCCAGACTCACCAACAATTGCAAGCACCTCACCGGCTGCGATTTCGTAGCTTAGATTTTTGGCCGCTGGAACCCACTCTCCCTCAACCCAGAAATCTACTCCGAGGTCCTTGACTTCAAGAATCACTTTTGAATCCTGATTCATAGCCCGAGACCTCCTTCTGGAGCTGAGTGTGTGAAACTAAAAGCATGAATTCTCAGCAGCTTCGATCCCGTTCGGGCAAAATCATGGCTATTGTGGCAATAGCCTTTGCGGCCATTGGAGTTTTTGCCCTGACCACCGAACCAATGACGGTATTGCTGACTAAATTTTGGATCTACCTCTGGTTTGGCTATTTGGCCTGGTTGTTGTTTTGGAACCCCAGCGTTCGAGTGGGTGAATCGGAAGTTGTGGTTGACAACATTTTTAGAACCACAACTTTGAACTGGAGTTCGATTAGGCGAATCGACACCAAGTACTCGCTCGCCCTGGAAACTCCAAATGGAATCGTTCGAGCTTGGGCTGCTCCAGCACCATCTCGATACGCTGGATTTCTGGCCAACAGGACCGAGGCTGAGCATCTGCCGGAAAGCAGTTTTATCGGACACGGGATGGTGAGACCAGGTGATCTGACTAGTAGCGATAGCGGTGTTGCCGCTTATGTAATTCGCAGCCACTGGGAAAAGCTCCGGGACACCAGTCAACTTAACGAAAACCCCCGAGTCGTAACTCGATGGGTTGTGGCTCGACTGATAGCTTTTGTCGTTTTGGGTGTAGCTGCCCTGCTTGGTTTTATTTCTTAGCACTTGGCTCAACCGCCTTACGTGCAACTAGTCTTCTGAAACCGGCAAGAAGGCCGTCGGTTGCTACGTGGAACCTTCTTTGTCTTGGGTCAAATGCATCGCGCAAGCCATCACCGATGAAGTTAATCGACAAAGCAACGATGATAATGAAAAAGCCTGGCCACCAGAACAGCCAAGGTCTAGTAGAGAATGCTTCCTGGTACTCAGAGATAATCTGACCCAGTGAGATATCGGGTGCGGTGATTCCAAAGCCCAAGTAGCTCAAGGATGTTTCGAGCAAGATTGCTGCACTCATCAAAAGCGTGGTGTTGACGATGATTACACCAATTGCATTGGGAAGTATGTGCTTGAAGATAATCCGTCCAGGTCCAGCTCCCGCTACCCGGGCTGCGTCAACAAACTCTCGCTCTCGCAGCGATAAAAACTCAGCTCGGACAAGCCTAGATAAACCAGTCCATAGGAAAAGACCTAGGAAGAAAGCCAGGAACAAAGCGCTTCCGCCACCAAAAGCCTGACCAACAACTGCTCCAAGGATCAATACAGGAATGATGATGATTACGTCAGTCACACGCATCAACACAGAGTCAACCCAGCCGCGGAAATATCCGGCGATTGAGCCCACCAAAACCCCAATGGCCGTGGTGATAAATCCGATTACGAACATAACCGTGAGCGACTGCTGTATGCCTCGCATTACGCGAGCAAAGATGTCTTTGCCGAGGGTATCTTGTCCGAATGGGTGCTCACCTAGTGAAGGCGGGAACAAAGTAAGTGTTGGCGTTCCTCCGACGTTCAATAGATCGTAGTTTTCGTACCAGTTGTACTTCCACCAGCCAGGAATTCTAAATCCGTCAATTGCGAAAGACCCTGAAGCGTCAACAATTAGCTTTCCCGTTCCTCCAACAACCGTGCCAACAGAAGAAAATGAAATGACGATTACAAAGATTAGAACTACAAGGCCGATCATCGCACCGCGGTGCTTTAGGAATCTTCGGCGGATAAGTTGACCCTGGCTGATACCGGCTTGATCCTGGCTTGATATAGTTTCCACTTTCTTGCTCGCCATTAGCTCAACCTAATCCTCGGGTCCAGAGCGGCATAGGCGATATCTGCAACCACGTTGAAGACAACCGCAACGATTCCAGTTACTAGGAATACGCCCATAACTAAGTTCAAATCGACTGCCTGAAGGCCCAGATTGAAAAGCGATCCCATTCCCTGCCAGGCAAAAATACGCTCGGTGATGATAGCGCCTCCAATAAGTCCTCCAATGTCAAAGGCAACGATTGTGACAATGGGAATCATCGCATTTCTAAACGCGTGCCTCATGATTACAGTTCTTTCAGCTAGTCCCTTAGCTCGTGCGGTACGAACGTAATCCTGGTTCAGAACTTCAAGCAGGCTTGAGCGTGCGTATCTGGTGTAGGCCGCAAGTGAACCAATCGAGAGTGCAATGGTTGGTAGTAGGAGGTGTCCAAAACCATCGAGCATCTGGAACCACATGTCGCCCGGAAGATTCGGGGTTTTCGCTCCAATGGTTGAAATTATGCCCTGAGCCTGTGGAATCATCAGTTGGTAGTCAGTCCAGGTCTGAAGCACTCGGTCCACAATCACAAACCCGAGAGTAAGGATGCTAATGATGCCGGCGGCTCGAATCACTTGTTTCTTGTCTTCTCCGCCAAAAAATGTCCCTGCGACAAAAGCAACACCAATTGCCAGTCCAACCAATGCCACAACAGTCCAAAGCTCCGGGAAGAAAAAGAATAGGAACTGAAGCGGGTACCAAACCGCTAACCAAAACACGACAACAGCTGCTGCTGCAAGAAGCATTCCGCGTTGCTTGAAACCAGTGGTGAGGGCAATAACGATTGTTGACAATAGGGCTCCGCCGAGAAGAATTCCAAAAAGGCCCAAAGAAGGTTTCTCGAACCAGCCGGTTAGCAATAGGGCCTGAAGACCCACGAAGGTCACCGCGGTTCCAATGCCCAGAACCTTAGCTCGAGTTTTAGAGCTTCCCCCAACAATTCCCATCCAGGCAGCACCCGAGGCCAGTGCAATCACTACAGCCAGCCAAAGCGGGACTTCCGGGTTACCTAAGAACTGATTGAAGCGAATCGCCCCCCATTCTTTTAGTAAAACTGCGAACCAGAAGATTGGAAGTGAGTAGAAAACAAAAGTCATAAAGGTGACTGTGTAGTCATAACCGCTGTACTGGCGAAGCGCGGTGGACATACCGATTGCAACTCCAAGAACGATTGCAACGATTGTTGCCAGGGTGATTAGTTGGATGGTTGACACCATTGCGCCGGCCAAGGCTTCCGTCACGGCTTGCTCTCCCCGAGAAACTGAGATGCCTAAATCACACTGGCCAATGAAGCATCCCGCAACTCCTGCCAGCCACTTGAAGTAGCGAAGCGCTGGCGGAGTATCTAGGTCTAAAACCCTTGTCAAATAGGCGATTTTTTCCTGGGCGTTTGGGTCGCTTGAGCCTCGAAGTTCCAGAAGTGGGTCGCCGGAAATCGCGGTTAGGAAGTAAACGATGAAGGAAGCTGCTAGTAAAACCAAGATGGTTGCAAAGAATCGCCTGACGATAAATGCCAGCATTCAACACCTCCATTGGTTTGAAACTACCTTCCGAAACTCTACCAACCAGCGTGGGCTTGAGCCTCGAGAAGTGAAAAACCGGCTGGCAGCTTTGTAGCTGCCAGCCGGTTTCTTCGTTTGATACCTAAATCCAGTTATTAGCTAACTGGGGTCCACTCCCAGAAGTTCCAGAAGTAGTTAGGTGATAGCGGGCTCGGCTTTACGCCTGAGATCTTTGCACTGGAAACAGTCAGTCCAGGGAACTGGAAGATTGTGGTTCCGTATGCGTCCGCGATCAAGGTCTTCTCGATCTCGGTCATGATCTCGGTCTGCTTAGCCTGATCTGTGGTGACTTCTAGTTCGTCCAGAAGTGCATCAATAGCTGGGTTTCCGTAACCGCTGTAGTTTCCACCCTTCATCAGAGGATCAGTGTAGGAAGCGAAGATCTGGTCAGATCCTGCAACCGCCAAGCTGGTCGACTGCCACGCGAATATAACTGCATCGTGTGGGTTGATTGGGAACAAGCTTGGGTCAGTGAACTCCCAGTTTGGCTCGTTGGTGTCAATTACGTTGAAGCCAGCAAGTGCTGCAGACTTCTGAATCAACTCGAGCTCCTGCTGACGACGGATGTTGCCAGTTGGGTACCAGAACTTCACGTCAACTGGAGTGGTAACTCCAGCCTCTGAAAGCAATGCCTTCGCGCGGTCGATGTCTAGGTTTCGAACATCGGCTGCACCAGAAGCCGCGGTAATTGCTGTGTAGCGCTCTGAACCAGGAATGGTCAAGAACGACTCACGAACAGTCGCGTTCGGGTTTAGTGGCTTGATGATCTTGTCCACGATTTCGTCACGAGGAATGGTCAACAAGAACGCCTGACGAACCTTCTGAGCTACAGCAGCGTCGCCACCGTAAGTCGCAGCGTCAAAAGGACCGCCGTTGTTGAAGGTTAGGTCAACGTGCTCGTAAACAGCTTCGTCACCCTGGTGAATTGTTGCACCAGTTGAGTCGGCAATACCCTGTGCAACAGCTAGTGAGTCAGCGGTTGGCTGACCGGTAGCGATGTCAATCTCTCCATTTTCTAGCGCCTGTAGCTGAGCTACGAAGTCAGCAATAAATCTGACTGTGATGCGCTCGAACTTAGGTGATGGACCCCATGCGTACACAGGGTTCGAAACTAGAGTGATGTACTGGTCAGCAACGATTTCCTCAATGATGTAAGGACCGCTGGATAGGTACGTCAGTGGGTTCTCTGGAAGAGAAGTGAACTGGTACCCAGTGTTCCAAGCTTCTGCAACTGGAGCTAGCCACGCGTCATCCTTGTTCTGGATGGCTTCGATTAGCTTGGTCTTCGCTTCTGCAGGATCAGTAATTTCTGGGTAAGCCATCATCACGGTTCCGTGAGCTGCCATACCAACACCGAAAGCAAGCTCCCAGTCCACGTAAGCAGCGTCATAAACCAAAGTAAGAGTTCTGCCGTCTTCGCCGATCTCAGGTGTCTGAGTTACAAGGCTTAGACCAGCAGTAGATGCTGGAGAAAACACTGCAGCAGTGTCAGCGAACGCGCCTGAAGCGGCAGCCCACTGGAAAAGCATGTCAGCAGCGTCAATCTGAGTTCCGTCTGACCACTTAACACCCTGGTTGATGGTGTAGCGAACAGTAAGCGGCTCGTCGCTGATCTTCTCAAATGATCCATAACCGGTGTCCTTGATTAGAGCAGGTGTGTTGTCGTAATACTGGAAACCAGAGTTGGTCATGTAGGTAATGTTCGCGTTCTTAACCGCATTACCTGAGCTGGAGCTTGTGTTGTAGTTATCAAATGCCTGGTTGAATGCAACCGTGATTGTGGTTCCTTCGACGATCTGAGACTGGTATGGCAATGCACAACCGCTCAGGGTCACAGCAACCGCGCTCAACAGTGCCACTAGGCCTGTTCTGCGACGATTCTTCATGTTTCTCCTAATTTTTAATTTTGACATCCAGCTTTTTTCAGGATGAATGCCCTCCTCAAACTAAGCCAGATTCTTATAACACCCGAGCTTAGACCCGAACTTGAGTCTTTAGCCATTTGAGCGTCGTCGAATTATGATATAGTAACGATTCCGTTAGCTTGACCTTAGGCTTGAGATATGCAGGAATCTTGGGTCTTGATCTACGACGGCGACTGCCAGTTTTGCCAGCTGAGTCTGGATTTTGGAATAAGGAATCTTCGTATTTTCCCCCAATACGTGGCATTTCAGAAGATTGACCCGAAGGACTTTGGCCTCACAGCAAGCCAAGTTAGATCTCAAATCTGGCTAGCCCAGAAGAGCCCGGCAATCACTGCAGCCCTTGGGGGCCACCTAGCTGCCGGAGCAATACTCAAACTTCAACCCTCGCGCTGGCTGAAGGTCTTGGGGTGGCTAGCAACTACTCCCCCCACAGCCTGGGCCGCCCATTTGCTGTATAAATTGATTGCCGCCAACCGTCACCGGCTTCCAGGGGGGTCTAGGGCCTGCAAACTTGAGGACAATTACCGCCCCTAGGCCAAAAATTGGCTAGACCTTGGTCGAACTTCCAGCTAGTTTATCTTCATGAAAATGAACATAGCCTTATCAACTGCATTGGTGATTGTCGGCTTGGCAGCACCTTCCAACGCGGCCCAGCCGACAAATACAAGCACGGACGTTTACAAAGTAGTCGCCTCCCAAAACTTGATTTCTGGAAGTGGCGCCCTTCTTTCAAAAAAGAATCCGTCTGTTTCTGACTTAAAGGTCGCAAAGACTGTAGGGACTCCAGTTGCCGCTCCACCCAATTCATCGGGTAACGGACCTTGGATTGTAAGGGCCGTGCTTCGAACATCTTCCGACGGCCTAAGTTTCTCTGGATCAGAGACACTCATGGATCAAGCGGGAGTTCCAAACTTGCTGGTGACTTCTGCTGGAGACACCTACGCCTACTACCAGGATTGGGCAAATGGAAACATTATGGGTGTTGCAATTCAGCGAGCAGGTTCTAAATCCTGGACTAGATACAAACTTCACGTTTCTGGATTCAACATTGCTCCCGGTGGGGCAAATGGCGTTGACCCAAGCGCAGTAGAACTTCCTAATGGGCAAATACGTGTCTTCTGGATGCAGGGCTCAACGAACATCTACTCCGCAACTTCTGCAAAGGGAAGCGGGAATGGAATCATTTTCAAGTTTGACGGCAAGACTGCCCTAACTGGATATTCAGGAAAGGTCTTTGACCCTACTGTTGTGCGCACAGACTCTGGCTGGGCGATGTGGGTTGATTCGGAGGGAACTCCAATCTATGCCACCTCAAAAGATGGAAAGTCGTTTACTGCCCAATCTGGCAATCCCCTCTTCACTAACGCAAGGACTTTTCCATGGGGAGCGGTTCGACTGAAAAATGGAGAAATCCGGGTTATCGCTTCAATCCAGGGACCGGGAGGTGCCGACGGAGTAATTCTAAAAAGTACTGACGGTGGTCAGTCCTTCGTGGAAGTTTCCCGCGGAACTATTCCGTCTGGGTCTGGAGCAGACGCTGGCATTGCCTACAACAGCAGGACTAAGCAATGGATCCAACTTCTTAGTGAACGAATGAACTAAAGCTGCCCAATTAAAGTGCCTTTGCAAAATGTGTGACGGCTCAAGAAGATAAGAAAGTAAACGGTAAATGCAATGAAAACCAAAACAACGAAGTTGGCTTGCGCTATAGCCACAACAGCTCTAGTGGGTGCAATCTTGATGGCACCAGCCCAAGCAGCATTCGCTAAATCTTGGTCATTCTCCGAGGACTCAGTGAGTCTGGGGCTAAAGGGCGTATCTCCTCACGTACAGAAAACATCTAAAGGCGACAGACTTTGGAGAAGTGACATGGTGCCAACCGGTACTGCGGTCACTATTTGCGACAACAGCGGTAACTGCACTGAGGAAACATTCTCGACTGGATCAGCAGGTCCGGTATCTGACTTTACAATCGCCAAAGCGCAGTCAGGTTGGAGGGCCTACTTCAAGTCCACCGACAGCACCTCCCAAAAGATTATGTCTGCACCATGCACCACAGACGAGTGCCTAAGCTTCGGTACTGCTGTCTTGACTTCAACTGACATGGTTGTTTCAAAAGACCAAAAGGCCTGGGGTGTGCCTGACGCTGTCACGCTGCCCGATGGTCGTGTGCGAATCTACATAGTGGAATCAGACATGTCATCTAGAACTAGTTGCCCGGAAAGTGTCGCTTCCTACATTTCATCAGACGGAATTTCCTTCACCAAGGAAACAGGTTGGAGACTAACCGGTGGCTACGTAGACACCGAGATCCTCAGCACAAAGAAAAATAACTGGGTGATGATCGTGGCTGATGGACCAGGCTGCGGAGGTTCGAAGGATTCTAGGAAGCCTCAGCAGCTCTACATCACAACATCAAAGAATGGTCTGAAATGGGCCACGCCTAAGGTGTTGACCAAAACCGATGCAGGTCGTTTGGACCCTACAGGCTATGAAGTGAAGGCAAACACCTACCGCATTTACTACGCTGAAGGTTCAATTACTGACAACAACTACTCAATCAAGCGAGCCACACTTCGATTGAAGTAAGGATTCTGCATCAAAGCCGGGGCCAATCACTGGCCCCGGCTTTGTCGTTACTGGACTAGTCCTACTCATTCGAAAACTAGCTCGATTTCATTAGGCTTGGGCAATCATGGATAAATTGCGAATCAAACTTGAGCTGGCAATTGTCCTGGCCCTGAGCCTCGGTGCAAGCGCCATTTACTCAATGATTTCTATTGTCGCCAGACTCACAGACGAAACTTCCCTTGCTCAACAAACCGCCACAATTAACCGACAGTTATCTGACAGGCAGTGGCTGGATTTTAGCTACCAGTTTCTTGGAATCGCTCTGGGTCTCGCCCCAGTAGCGCTCGTGCTGTATTTGCTCTGGGAAAAGAAGAAATCCCCATTTGGTCTCATTGGGCTCAATCTGAGTGAACCTGGTCGTGACATTTGGCGAGGAACCTGGATTGCAGCACTCATTGGTATACCGGGCCTTGGGTTGTACCTGGTTTCTAGGCAGCTCGGGATCTCCGCCGAGGTTATCCCTGCAGCAGTTGGCGAATACTGGTGGGCCATACCTATGTTGTTGTTTGCCGCAGTTAGAGCTTCTCTGATTGAAGAGGTAATTGTCATTGGCTACTTTTTCAATAGGCTCTCGCGCCTAGGGTTTTCAATCAGGTCTCAGATTTTGCTAAGTGCTCTTTTACGAGGGAGCTACCACCTGTATCAAGGCTTTGGTGGTTTTATCGGCAACTTCTTTATGGGGTTGCTTTTTGGATATCTTTATCAGCGATGGGGCCGAGTTATGCCCCTTGTGGTGGCACATTTCCTATTGGATGCGGCTATCTTTGTTGGCTATTCAGCACTGAAAGACGTCTTAACCTTTCTCTAAGGAAATCTAGATTTTCCAGATCGGCAATCGCCAGCCGAAAAGCATTGCTAGGACTCTAAGCACAATTGTGAAAATCGCCCCGACAGCCACAGCAACGAAAGCGTCCGCGTTTATTGCGTTCAGACCCACCACGACCCATCCCCCGGTGAATGCGATGACCGCGTAAGGAATGTGATCGCTAAATGCCTTTGGGATTTCATTCACGACTATGTCTCGCAGTACCCCACCGAAGACAGCGGTGAGAACACCCATGATCACCGATATCACGGCCGGTACTCCCGCAGTCAACGCCAGCTGAGTTCCACCGGCGGTGAATGCTCCAAGGCCAATAGCATCGGGCCACTGCATTGCTCGTTCGGTGGGTTCTAAGTGTCGAGATCTCATAAACAGAAGAGCCCCGATGCAAATCAGAATCAAAATCCAGACCCAGATTTCATTCTCTACCCAGAAAAATGGCCTGCGGTCCAAAAGTATGTCTCTAAGAGTTCCTCCGCCAAAAGCAGCCAACCCAGAAACCATAGCCATGCCAACCAAATCAAGGCGCTTACGCGCAGCCTCGATTAGTCCAGATAAAGCAAAGGCAAGAGTCCCGATAACCTCAAACAGAATTGTGCCGTTTAGAAGTAGCCAGCTGGTGTCCAGCATTACTAGCGGACAATCTTGAGGACTTTGAAGCCTTCACCCTCGGTGACTACTTCGTTAGCAAAGTCCACTCCAATGTTTCCAAGAGTCACAACATAGTCTGACTCAGTGACGTTACCTGCCGGAACGACACTTCCCTCCAGAAACAAAAGATCTTTAATGTTTGGCTCATCTATCCAGAATTTTACGGTGAAGACTTCTGTTCGAGTCTGGCCAATCACCATGATTCGATCACCGGCAACGCCCTCTAGGAAGTCGCGGGATGTCCAGCCGGCTTGATCAAAGTAAGCCTGGGTGCCATTGATGGCAATTAGGTTATTTTGTGAAAGTGCAAGCGCGACAACTAGAAATAGTGGAATGATGAACCGCCCCATGATTACATTGCCCTCTTCTGGAGTGAAGATCCAGTAGAGGACAGCCGCACTTACCGCCACCGCTATTGCTATAAACAACCCGCCACTTGCAGCAAGTCCAGGAAGCGTCGAAGAGTCGGCATACTGCTGATCAAAGTTTGTCGGGTAAAAAATGGTGAAGAACAATGAAGCTCCAATAATTATGGAGCCCTGTAATGCTCTCCAAACCAATTTAGAGTCCGTGAATCTTGGGAGCAAAAGACCCATAACAATGAATTGTGGAATTAAGAACTCGTAGTAGCGAAGGATAAGCCGGTCGCTGTGATCGTCGCCTCCCACAGTCACATACGCTTCGAAAACTGCAACTACGGAGATTATGGAAAAAGTGATTAGCCCGACGAGAATAAACAGCGAGCTAACTGGACCGACTGGCTCAGCTTTTTTCACGACAGACAACAGAACTCTGAGTGATAGTAAAAGTGGAAGTCCGGCAATCAACAAAACAACCGCGAGGTGCATTGCAAGGTGACCAAAAGTCACACTAAAAAGTAACTCAAGACCAGTTGCCTGAGTGCCCGCTTCTTGACTGACCGTTGGAGCTTGATTCTCAACAACCGAAGTCAGAGCGTCAACTGGCGATCCATATCCACCAAAAAGCTTCAACCCTTCAGTTCCGGCAAACAAGAAGCCCAGGCCAAACTTGGCAACGAAGAAACCAAGAACTGCCGCTCCTGCAGCCTTTAGGCCCGCTAGCCAGCTACCGGCGTTTAGCTTGTAGGAAACCACCAGGGCAAAAATTGTGAATGCGGGGAGCATAAAAATCGCATGCGGCTTTACAAGGGCAGCAAGCCCCAGGGAAACTCCAACCAAACTCCAGAGTTGCCATCTGCCTTTGTCCGCCGCCCAGAGCGCAATCAGAACTACACCGGTCATGGCTGCGAAATACATTATTTCTGGCATGAAGTATGAAACAGGAATTGCTATCGGACTTAATGCCGTTACTGAGGCAACAAAAACTGACCAGCCAAAAGTTAGATACCTGGATGCAATAAGGAAAGTGAAAAGAATCGCAAGAGCAAATGAAACCGAATTTATGCTTTTGGTGCAAACATAAAAGTCCGTTCCACACAAATTAGTAGCACTCATGACCCAAGAAAAAATGTAATTAGAGAAGTATTGCTCTGCAAACGGCAAGTGCTTAGAGGCGCTTGTATATACGTACTCGTCACCCATGATTGAGGGCAACACTGTCCAGACTCTACTTATGGACCAAGACGCAAAGGCCATTGGTAGTAGTAGCCAAAAATACTCGTACTTTGATTTGGTTACCACTCAATATCCCCCTTGTGCTTGGGTCTATTTGGAACAGACGAAACATCATGACTCACAAACGCCAAGAGAAGCTGGAATCCAAGAATCAAGGGCACCACTGAAATCATGACTGTTCCGGTAGTAGCCGCAACGCCGGTCTCCATTGACTGGTTGTAAGAGGCGATGCCAAAGATCAAGCCGAACCACCAGAGCACGATTCCGAGTGGAAGCTCGATAGATGCAGCGGAGACATCGCGAAGGTAGTAGTTGTAGAAAAGCCTCTTGTGGAAATTCTTGAAGTGCTTCCAAGGAAACTCCCAGAGTGTCTTAATGATGCTCAAGTTGCTCTTCTCGGTTCCGTAGCGGGCTTGCATCGGCACATCCCAAACAACAGCCCTGTAAAGGCTCAATCTAAACAGCATGTCTGATTCAAAGAAGAAGCGCTTGCTGAGCATTCCCAGTGGAAGCACTTTTAGAACATCCCTGTGGATTGCGGTGTACCCGTTTGTTGGATCAGTGATGTTCCAGTAGCCAGTCGAGATCTTTGTAAGCAGAGAAAGTCCAGCGTTTCCAAACAGACGGATACTCGGCATTTGGCTCAATCCGGTAAGACTGTCGAGTCGATCTCCTTTGGTGTAATCGGCGCGCCCGTTTACAATCGGGGCGATGAGCTCACTAATCAGAGCCGGATCCATCTGGCCGTCACCGTCTAGTTTGACGATGATGTTAGCGTCGGTTTCTAAGGCAGCTTTGTAGCCGGTAATCATTGCACCGCCCACTCCGAGGTTTTCCTCGTGGAAGATGACTTTCACACGCGAGTCAGAGACTTTTTCTTGAACAAGCTTTCCTGAACCGTCTGGGCAAGCGTCGTCTACGACGAAGATGTATGAAACTTCCTTGCCAATCTCTGACAGGGTCTGCACAACGTGAGATGTCACCTTATAAGAAGGCACGACTACAGCTATAACGGGTTTAGACATGCAAGTCTCCGATCGGAAGCTTGAAACCCAAGTTCAGGCAATTGCTGGTGAATTGTTCCATGGTCAGATCTTGCTTACTTCCAGTTCGATAAATGAAGCTCTGGGTGTTAATTTACTTGAAAAGAGAGGTTCATTGCCTTTAGCAATGCAATAAAGCCCAAGGAAATCCCTGGGCTTTATTGAACATGGTGGAGATGGGGGGAATTGAACCCCCGTCCGATATTTGGATTCTGACTCTTCTACGGGTGTATCTTCAATGCTGTTTTACTCGACTCCGGTCAAAGCTTGAAGCGACCTAACCGACGAGCCCAGCCTGAGTAAAAGTCCCAAGTAGCCCTAAGGCGTAGCTACCCAGCAAGATTTCTAAATGACGCCAGGACCTAAAACGAAATCAGATTTAGGCTGACGGACCTCGAGGCTAGCTTATGCAGCTAGGGCGAAGTCGGTGCGGTTTGATTTGGCACCTATAGTTTGCAGAGGACGTTAACGAGATAACTCTGCATTCTCGACCCGCTTCATTCAGTTTCGGCAAGTACCGTCGAAACCGATCATCCCCATGTTTAGTTATCAAACTGTCTCTCAACAGCCTCTCAGTCTAACCCGAAGATAAGACAAAGGGAAGAACTACCATTCCTTGCCCTTGGTAGACACGGCCCTAGCCGCCTCGCGCTTATCCTGTTGCTCTTTCAGGGCATGCCTCTTGTCGTAATCCTTCTTACCCTTGGCCAGAGCTATTTCAACCTTTGCTTTGCCATCTTTGAAGTAAATCGAGATTGGAACGAGCGTAAATCCAGACTCTTTGATTTTTCCAGTCAACTTATCAATCTCAACTCGGTTCAAAAGAAGTTTTCTGCGACGTCTGGTTGAGTGATTGGTCCAGTTGCCCTGAGAGTACTCGGGGATGTGAACATTCTCGAGCCATGCTTCGCCCCGCTCGACGGTGGCATATCCATCCACCAGGGATGCGCGACCGGCCCGCAACGACTTCACTTCTGTTCCGGTTAGAACAATGCCTGCTTCGTAGACACCTTCGATGTGATAGTCGTGACGGGCTTTACGATTGGTGGCCACAACCTGCTGGCCACGCTCTCTCGGCACGATCGACTCCTAGATTTTTAAGTAGCGACGGATCGCAAGACCCGAAGCCACCGCAGCCAACACAACGCCGGCTGCGATTAATAGCGGAACTACAAGCATGCCATCGCTGATACTCACAAAGCTAGTAAAAGGAAGTCTTTCAGCCAGGAACCCCTGAACAAAGAACGCAACTAGGCCCAAAACTGCTCCAGCCGCCAACAGGCTTCCTATTAGTGCGGCAACCACACCCTCGAGAATAAATGGCAACTGAATCGAGAAATTGCTTGCCCCCACCAGTCGCATGATTCCCAGCTCTCTCCTTCTAGAAAAAGCCGATAGGCGAATAGTCGTTGAGATCAAAAGAACACTAGAAACAAGCATCAGCGATGCAATAGAAATCGCTGCTAAGGAAGCTATGTTCAGGATGTTGAAAATCTGATCAAGGTAGCTGCGCTGATCCCTAACTTCTTCTACTCCAGCCAGGCCGGTGAAACTTTCAGTGATGATCTGTGACTGATTCGGGTCAAATAGATTCACCCAATAGGTCTCGTTCAATTGCTCAGCCCGAACGTACTGGGCTACTGCGTTTCCAGAAAACTGCTCTTGAAAATTGGCGTAAGCCTGATCGTGATCTTCGAAGTAATATTCTTCAATAAACGGCGTCAGCGTCGTTGAATCAAGTCTTTCCTGAACTTCCGTCTTGACATCGTCAGAGGCTTCTCCTCTTGGGCAAGTTGCCTCCGGAGAAACATCAGTGCAGAGATAAATAGCAACCTGAGCTTTGTCGTACCAGTAGTTTTTCATCTGGCCAATTTGGAGCTGCAGCAGTGAAGCGGTTCCGACAAATGTCAGAGAAATAAAAGTCACCAGAATAATGCTGATGACCATGGCGATGTTTTTGCGAAGGCCTTGACTTACCTCAGAGAACATAAATCCAAAACGCATAACTAAGCCCGCACTCCGTAGCCGCCGCTTGTCTGATCGCGAATGATTTGACCTTGACTTAGCTCAACAACGCGACGTTGCATCTTGTCCACAATCGATCGATCGTGAGTTGCCATCACGACGGTTGTCCCGGCCAAATTGATTGAGTTAATCAATGCCATGATTTCCTCGCTTGTGGTCGGGTCCAAGTTTCCAGTTGGCTCATCCGCTAGCAAGATTGCAGGTTTGTTCACAATCGCTCTTGCCAGAGCAACACGCTGCTGCTCACCACCGGAAAGTTCACTAGGAAGCCGGTCTGCTTTCTCGGCTAATCCAACCAATCTCAAAACATCTGGAACAGCTTCTTGGATAAAGCCTTGGGATTTTCCAATTACCTCAAGGCTGAAGGCAACATTCTGAGCAACGGTTTTGTTTGGAAGAAGTCTAAAGTCCTGAAATACCACTCCAAGCTTGCGGCGAAAGAAAGGAACCCGTCTTGCAGGAAGACCAACGAGGTTTTCTCCAAGAACATGTACTGATCCGGAGTTTGGAATATCTTCTCGGAGCATCAGCCTCATGAGGCTGGATTTACCGGAGCCGGAGGCTCCAACTAGAAATACGAAGTCGCCTTTTTCGATTTCCAGGCTGACCTGGTCAAGCGCGGGTCTGGGAGTGCCCTTGTATTTTTTGGTGACATTTTGAACGCTAATCATTGTGTCTCCAGCCTAAGCGGGAGAGCGCATTCTCCAACGGATTCCCGCGGCTATAAATCCGTCGAGTCCTCCATCAAATACCGACTGTGGGTTGTTCTCTTCGTATTCAGTTCTTAGATCTTTCACCATTTGATAAGGAGCTAGAACGTAGCTTCGCATCTGCTCTCCCCAGGATGCTTTGACATCTCCAGCTAGTTGCTTTTTGGTAGCTTCTTCTTCACGCCTGCGCACTTCCAAAAGACGTGATTGCAGAACTCTCATCGCAGCCTGCTTGTTCTGAATCTGGCTCTTTTCATTCTGGCAACTAACTACAGTTCCAGTAGGCAAGTGAGTAATACGCACAGCGGAGTCGGTCGTGTTTACCGACTGGCCCCCAGGTCCGGATGAGCGAAAGACATCCACTCGAATGTCCGCATCTGGAATCTCGATTGCTTCGGTCTGCTCAACCAATGGGACAATCTCAACCGCTGCGAAAGAAGTTTGGCGCTTTCCAGCCGCATTGAATGGACTCATTCGAACTAGGCGATGAGTTCCTGCTTCGACCGATAGCGAGCCATAGGCATAAGGGGCATCAATCTCAAAGGTCGCGGATTTGATTCCTGCACCCTCAGCATGAGAGATATCCAGAACTTGCACCGGATACTTTTTTTGTTCGCAGTAGCGGATGTACATCCGCATAAGCATTTCAGCAAAATCGGTTGCGTCATCTCCTCCGGCACCGCTTCGAATCGTCACTACAGCTGAGCGAGAGTCGTATTCCCCACTTAGCAGGGTCTGAATCTCCAGTTCTCCAACTAGCTTTTGAAGATCAGATAATTCTTTTTTTGCTTCGGTCTTGGTCGCAGTATCAGAGGCATCGTTAGCCATCTCAATCAAGACCTCTAGGTCGTTGACTCGTGCCTCAACCGAAACAATCATGTCTAGTTTGTCCTGCGATCTGGACAGCGAAGATGTGATCTTTGAGGCGCGATCTGGGTCATCCCAGAGGTCGCCAGCTGAAGCCTGCTCTCGCAGCGAGTTCACTTCCAACTGCAATGCAACGGGGTTTATGACTTCTTTAATGGTTGCAAACAGTTGCCGAAGCGTCTTTATTTCAGTTGCTAGATCTAGTTCCGACATGATTTCACAAGTCTAAGTCAGGAGCATAATTGTCAGGTGCCCGCAAACACCAAGGACTTCAAGATATCGAGCTTGAACTTTCCAGTATTCACCCCTTCACTGTTGTTTGGCATTGCCGAAGGTAGCCTGCTACCAATCATTCCTGCCAGTGCTCAGGCGCTTGGAGCGAGCCTTCCAACCGCAGGAATCATCACTGGACTAGTCATGGTTGGCACACTGGTAGCGGATATTCCCGCAGCCAAACTAATCAACGCAATCGGGGAGCGCAAGGCAATGCTCTCCGCCGCTGCAGTTGGAAGCGTTGGTGTATTTGTCTCTTTGCTGTCAACGAGTCTGTGGATGCTGGGTTTAGGAATGTTCTTACTCGGCGCCAGCGTTTCTGTGTTTGCCCTAGCTAGACATTCATTTCTCACAGAAGCCGTCCCTTATTCGCATCGAGCACGATCACTTTCGATTCTTGGAGGAGTGTTTCGGGCAGGGCACTTTTTTGGGCCCATGATTGGCGCACTTCTTATTACTCTTTTTGATGTAAGGGCGGTGTATTGGAATGCCGTTATCTTTTGTGCCCTGGCTGCCCTTGTGCTAGTTTTCGTGAAGCCAGATCTAATGCCAAACACTCCCGGAACTAAACCAGGGGCAACCTGGATGGTTGCAAAAAGAGAATCCAAAAAGTTAGCGACATTGGGTGTTGTGTCTGCGATTATGGGCGGTCTTAGAACTGCACGGATTGTGGGGCTTCCGCTTTGGGCCTTGCATATTGGATTATCGCCAGCAGCTACCGCGCTCTACATGGGTATTGCAGGAGCACTAGACCTTGCGCTGTCATACACCTCGGGACAAATCATGGATCGTTTTGGAAGGAGATGGTCAGCTCTTCCAACTTTGCTTGGACTTTCATTTACCTTCTCACTACTAACGTTTGCAACAGACGCGACGACCTTCCTGGCGGTTGCTCTAGTTATGTCACTTGCCAATGGTGTTGGAAGTGGAATCATTTTGGTCATCGGATCTGATCTAGCGCCAAAGGGTGAAAGAAATGAATTCCTTGCCTCATATCGTCTTCTAGTTGATGCTGGAGTTGCCGCAACACCACTTGTGATTTCACTAGTGACAGCAGTGTTTGGATTGGCGACTGCGATGTTCACACTTACTGGAGCCGGGATAGTTGGGGCCGCCATGGCCCACCGCTATCTTCCGCGCCGGGCCAAAGCTTCAGAGCAGACTCTGCCAATTTCAGAAAACATGTAGTTTTCAAATATCGGTCTTGAACTGCTGCATAACCTAACTCGAACGCTCCGTTGGTCTATAGAACTGACTTCCACTAGCTCAACTTGGAATAGACCTCGAAGCGGTTGTGATCCAAGCCACCTTGAAGCTATCGGGGCAAGCGGTTGCGCGAGATTTCCCTTGGCATCAATCAGTACCGCAAGGGCTGTTGACTCGGCAGCTGTTGTTAGCCTTCGCTCCGTTAGGTAAAGACTTGCCGCGGCGAGGATTCCTAGAACCAGTGTTAGCGAAAGCATAGCTAACCCAATTCCTAACGGTGCGAGTGATCCACGTTCGCTGGAATCAAAATCGCGAACTCGCGTAGGCAACTAACTGCCCATACCTAACCTCGATTTGAGCTGTGGTGTTTGGTTCCAAACAATTGGGATTTGGAGTGCATGAGATATTCCAACTGACTTGATCGGCTAAGAGACCAAAATCTTTTGCGATAGTGGCAACAACTTCTTGAGTGCTCTGGTTTACGGGCCATAGAGAGTGAGCTCGCAATGCGTGCCTTGCAATTGACTCCACAGCAAAGCTTTGCTGCTGAAGTGAAACAGCAAACGTTGCGAACATCAAAATTGGTATCTGCAGTAAGACACCGAAGCCAATCAGATCTACCATTGCCGAGCCCTGCTCGGATGCAGGACTAGTACTCGTTTTCACGAGTTGCCACCGAAGATGCGCTCAGAAAGTTGTGACCGGGAATTAGATTGATGCCTAGCGTTGAGACAAGTCTCACTGACTCAACGCTTCCGAACCTTGAAACGCTTCCTGCAACATCTACGCGCATGCCAGGTCCTAGAGCAGAAGCTACTAATTGCTTGGTCTTTGCGATTCCAGAAGCTATTTCCTGATCTGCTAGCGCGGCAAACCTTGCACCTTCAATGGTTGAGTCAAGTAACACCAGTCGCGCGTATGAGCCAAGGGTGATGGAAATAGTTGCCACAAAAATTGCCAACATAGGAAATGCCACTAAGACAAAGTCAGTAACTGCAGAACCTTCCTGCCTAGAAGCTGACCACACGGTTCATCGCCTGTTGAAACACTCCCTGCAGGGCAGGACCCGCAAAGGACCACATCACCACTACTAACCCTGCTGTCATCAAGGTAATCAGTACCCACCCGGGTACATCACCGGTCTCATCATGAAACAATTTGTTTTTCATTTTTCTCCTTTTTCTTAGATGAATCCAAAGTTCAGTAGCTCAAGGCTTGGGTAGATGGCAAACAAAACAGTCACCGGCAAGATCAAGAAAACTAGCGGAATCAGCATGCGCGTTTCATTCCTACCCGCCTGCCTCAACAATCGACTCTTTATTTCCTCCCTAACGCTGAGTGCTTGCTCGGAAAGCATTTGAGCCAGAGGCGTGCCTCGCTCGAGAGAGGTCGAGACCTTCGCAACAAACTCCGCTACCTGCGGGTGAGGTAATACTTCCGCCACACGCCTGATTTCTGTACCAAAGGCTGCGCCATATTCAACCGCCTTTATGGCTTTGGAAAACTCCCGAGCAATCTCACCGTCGCACCTTGGAATCACAGTGGCAAAACTCCGATAGACCCCATCGCCAGCCCGAAGGCTAACTGTTATGAGATCCATTAGTTCTGGAAGCTCAAACAGCGCGCGCTCTAACTTCGCTGATTTATCAGATCGAAATTGGGTGATCAGCAACTTACCCGTCCCAAGCACCTTTCTAGGCCTAGGTGGCACAGGGGTAATCGCCGCGTTCACGCGAACGGCCAACACTGTGTTTGAACTTTGCATCGCCAAGGTGAAAAAACTTGCAACACCGAAGCCAAAACTAACGGCGAGCAAAAACTCGATATTCAATTTGTAAGCACCCGGCTTGGTTTGGAAAGTGTGCCCATTAGGCTAACAAGTCGATAGGCCACTAAAGAAACCAAGAGGCCTGCAACCAGAACTCCGGTTCCCTCAACGGTGTTATAGATTGCAACGTTTTCCGATCTAGCCGCAAGGGTTGCAACGATTATCCAAGGCGCAACAATTGCAAGTTTGGCGGTTCCTGTCACCCAGCCCTGCTTGGATTCAAGTTCTGCCCAAAGTGCAATCTCAGATCTTGTTCTCAAGGCCTGCTCACGCAGTGAATCTAGATACCCGACTCCCCCAGAGCGATGCACAATTCGAATCAGTTCAACTAATCGATCTGCCTGCAGCTGCCCAAACTGCGACTTAAACCAATCCAACGACTTATCTAACCCCGCGCCGGAATCTACCCGGTCAACCAGTTCCTGGAAAACTGTCTGAATTCTTGAAGGCCCACTTCTTGCCACTTGCTCCAGTGAATCGACGATTCCAAAACCACTGCTGGCTGCGGAGTGAAGTGAATCCAAAACTTCTGGCCATAGCCGCGCCAGCTGGTCACTTCTTTGTTTGGATCTAAACCTAAGGGCTTCGATGCTCAGCCCAAAGGTTGCAAGGCAGCTAAATATTGTTAGTCCGAGCACCTCAAAGCTCAACTGAACCCAGCTGGCTAGCAGAATCGAGGCTGCAAACACGAAAAATAAAAACTGAATCGGAGAGTACCTCGACCACCCAGCAGCTTCCAGCGCCATACGCAGTGGTTTCATGCTGTGACCGACTCAACATCAATAGCTAATGTCTCGTTATTGAAGCTAACGGTAGCGATCTCTTCGACAACTCTTTTGCCAGTGGGCAGCATCCGGCAGTGAACCACTAGGTCGATACAGGAACCGACCGTTGGATTCACAAACTCACTAGTTATGTTTGCTCCTGCCAAAAGCGGCAAAGTACACAGTTTGGAAATAGCGTCCTGAGCTGAGTTTGAATGAATTGTGCACAATCCAGGCAACCCTGAATTCAGAGCGATCAATAGATCGAAGCTTTCTGCTTGTCGGACCTCTCCAACCACTATCCGACCTGGACGCATTCGAAGAGCCTCTTTGACAAGTCTTCGAAGCGAGATCTCGCCAACGCCCTCGAGGTTGGGTTGCCTGGTCTGCATCGCAACCCAATCCAGACCTTGATATCTAATCTCGAAAGTTTCCTCAACAGAGACAACTCTTTCCGAATCTCTTACCTCGTTCAGCAATGCACACAAAAGTGTTGTCTTGCCAGCTTGAGTGGCCCCAGAAACCAGAATGTTCTTTCCAAGCTTTACTTGCTCACTCAGGAATTGCGCTTGAGAAGCACTCAATGATTCAAGCTCAACAAGTCTTTTGAGTGAATAGACCTGGTTTGGAAACTTGCGAATGTTTACGCTCCAGGTGTTTCGGGTTATATCTGGAATGACAACGTGCAATCTGGATCCATCCTCTAGTGAGGCGTCTACGAAAGGGGAAGATCGATCTAGGCGTCGGCCGGTGTTTCGAAGCATCTTTTCGATTAAGGTCTGAAGTAGTTCCTGCTCAATGCCCCTTTCAAGGACAGAGCTAACTCCCGCTCTTGCAACAAATACTTCAGAGGTGCTGTTGATCCATATCTCTTCTATATCTGGGTCATCCAGTAGCGGTTGTAGTGGTCCATAGGCCGATAGCTGTTGAGCTAGCTCTGTTCTGAGCCTTGGCTCCTGTGCTGCCAAAACGCCGTTTGGCTCAGCCTCAACCGCTTCGTCTAAGACATCGTTTAGGGCACGGGAAACTTCCACTCCCCCCGATACGATTCTTCGGCGGGCAAGCGTTGCAAGGGAAGAGACCAGTTCCGGCAAGCTACCTCCTTGATATTTCTAGCGGAAGGCAAGTTTGCCAATTGGCGAATTTTGGCGGGAGGATTTATCCACAGCGGGAAATGGTTAGACTATTCGAGGAACGCGGGAGTGGCGAAATTGGCAGACGCACTGGATTTAGGTTCCAGCGTTCGAAAGGACGTGTGGGTTCAAGTCCCACCTTCCGCACCAAAAACAGAAAGACCCGCTGCTTGCGGGTCTTTTCATTTAACTGAAGTTTTCGGTTTATTTCAGAGCACTAGTTCTAGCAAGTGCTAGTTGAGCGTTGATGATTCCCGCACCACAACCACCAATGATTGCGCAATTAGAGGTTGGGGCAAATGGTCTAACCGAGTCTTGGAGAATTGCTCTTACCCTTGCCGGGGTGATGTTGGGTTGCATCGAATACATCAAAGCCACGATTGCTGAAACTACCGGGGTGGCCATGCTGGTGCCCTCAGAAAGACGGTAGGAGGGCAAGTTCGCAGCATCAACCCAGGAGGAGATGATTCCTCCGCGTGAATCTGGAGACTCGGTTGAACCGATGTTGAACTCACCTCCGGGTGCAGATAGCAAAGTGCCGCTTCCAAAGTTTGAATATGTTGCTCTATCCCCCAAAGCTTGAGTAGCCACAACGGTGATTACGCCGTTGCAGTTACCTGGGAATGATAGTGATGCTCTGCTCTCATTTCCTGCAGCAGCAATCACGGTGATGCCTTTAGCAATCGCCGCATCAAAAATTGACGCGTAGCCACCGGTGCAAGAAACTACTTCTTTCGCACCGAGGGATAAATTGATTACCGAAACCGGGAACTTGTTTTGTGGGATACCAGCTATTTTCACTCCGGCTGCCCAGTTGACCGCTTTTACGAGGTCAGAGATTGTTCCGCCGTCTTTACCGAGAGCTCTGATCGGCAACAGCTTTACGTTCGGGGCAATACCCGCTGATCCAAGAAAATCGTGCTCGGCAGCAATAATGCCGGCAACGTGAGTTCCATGGAAACTGTTTCCGCCTGAGGAATCACCCTCATCGTTTGGGTTTGAGTCTTCGCCGTCGCCATCAGCGGCGTTTGCTAGCTCGGAGACAAAGTCATACCCGTAAATACTGCCATCGGCGTTTCTAGTTAGGGCCTTGTCAATCTGCTGGTGAGATCTGATACCGGTGTCGATCACCGCAACTACTTTGTAGCCATCGCCCTTCGAGTATTTCCAGGCAGTTGGCATAGAAACGCCATTTTTACCATTGAGGTACCACTGCAGCGGAAAGTACAAATCATTTGCCGGGACGGTGGCATTCGAACTTGAAATGCCAAGCTCATTGGTTGCGAAGACCTCAACTGTGTAGGTGGTATCTGGCAGTAGCTCAGGGAATTGACACCTGGTTGCGTTGCATAAAGAAGTCTCGACCGATTCAATGTCAGCCGCGGTGGCAACAGCTCGATATCTAACCGCACTGGCTGCGAATCCACCCCGATCAGAAATTGACTGTTCGAGGTAAGTGACGTTTCCAGGACCGACTCTTGGCGCAGAAGTTACATAGACGGGCTTCGGAGCGGTTCTAACTGTTGCTGAAGCGGTGTTTGATGATGCGCCAACAGTGTTGAGCTCGGAGCCATCGTTGGTTATGGCCCGCACCCGGAATCGATAGCTGATTCCAGCCCGAATTCCATCGCTGACAAATATTCGTGTGTCGCTGCTGCCGGTGTTAGATATCAATGTCTGGTAGCTGGCGCCACCGTTGGAAGAGTACTGAACTCGGTATCCAACAATTTTTGCCCCGTAGCGTTTGGATGGGGTCTTCCAGCTAAGCCGCACTCTGGCTTGGTCACTGGCGGTTGCGCTAAGGGCCGGTTTAGCAACGAGTGAAATTGGGCCTGATGCCGCTCGGGCCTGAGTAAGAATTGGGCGATTAGAAATATTCGCCGAGGCCTTTTCGATAGCGAGGTTTGGCTCAGCCCAGATAATTCTTCGATCAAGCACCATGCGCTTGATCCAAATCTTTGCCAGAGTTTTGTCCATCGGCTCAACAAAGTTCAGAGCGAAAAGTCCCCCACCAAGATCTTCACTGACAACTTTGCCTCGAAGTAAGTTTGCTCCGGTTGGTTCACCGTTTGGTGCCACGGCTTCAACGCCGGCCGAGTACTGAACCAACACTCCGGAGATTTTCTCGGGTGACTGGGCTGTTGCGGCGCTAGCTGCAGGAGCGACACCGCTAACTAGCAGAGCTGTCATAGCAATAGACAGCAAACATCCCCGAAGGCTCATATCTTCAACCTATCAGAGGCTTTTTTGCATCAGGATTGTTCCCAGCCAACGGTCAAACTTGAAGCCAACCTTGGCAAGGTGACCCTGTTTTTTGAATCCAAATTGTTCGTGAAGTCGCACTGATGATTCAGCTCCGCTGTCGGAAATCACAGCAACAACTTCCTTGACTCCGGCTTGCTTAGAGAGGGCAAGCAGCTCTTCGAGCAACTTCGTTCCGATTCGTTTTCTAGTTGCTGCTGCACGCAGGTAGATGCTGTCTTCGACAGTTCTCCGATAGGCGGATTTTTGACGCCAGGGAGCAACATAGGCAAATCCGAGAATCTCGCCGCTTTCAGTTTCGGCAACGATAAAGGGTAGTTTTTGCTTGTTTAGGTACTCGAGCTTTTCTTCCCACGCACTAAGCTGCATTATCTGTTCATCAAAAGTCACCACTGAGTTTTGTATATAGAAGTTATAGATCTCGCAAATCGCGAAGCAATCCTTCGGCTGGGCAGCCCTGATGCTAAGAGTTAGAGGCCTGTCGGTATCTTCACGGAATCCGCGAGCGCGAAAGCGCCTGATTAATCTCCAGCGAGATGTTGAATCAAGACCCACGGCTACTCCTAACAGGACCAATCTATCGGGGCCAGGCCCTTTGCTTGAAGAGCCGAATTCACTCTGGAATAGATCCGTGATCCAAAAAAGCCACGCGAGGCAGAAAGCGGACTGGGGTGAGTGGCCTGAATAACCTCCCCCTCCACAATCAACGCACTTAGCTTTTTGGCATGCTCACCAAGGCTTAGACAAACCAGAGAGCTCGAATCCAGTTGCCCAA
Source organism: Rhodoluna sp. (assembly GCA_044378505.1). Classification (GTDB taxonomy): domain Bacteria; phylum Actinomycetota; class Actinomycetes; order Actinomycetales; family Microbacteriaceae; genus Rhodoluna. Next base: position 39,674 of record JBILXL010000001.1, read on the forward strand.
TAACTGCCTTAGTAAATCCAATCCAGATCTTGGCGTGGGCACCGGGAGCTCCAATTGTGGTGGTCAAGGCGGAATTGAGCAGCATCACACCCTGAGCGCTCCAACGATCCAGTTGACCGGAATTTGAAACTTGAGATAAATCGGCGGCCAGTTCTTTCATTAGGTTTTTTAGACTTTGAGGTTGCCTGCTTGCATCAGACACCGCAAATGCCAAGCCGCAGGCAACATCTTTGGTGGGATAGGGATCTTGGCCAACCAATAACACCTTCACCGACTCGAAGGGCTCTTGGAACGCGCGCATCACCAAGGCTGGTGGCGGGGTGATCTGCTGCTCTGAGATTAGCTGAGCCTCGATCTCGGTTAGCAGGTCTTTGCTTGCCGAAAGCCTGGCTTGCCAAGAGGGATGCATGGAGCTAAAGAACATGTATAAAGGGTATGGCTTCCGTGGTGGCACAATGATTGCATGACCCAGTCAATTCTTGAGCAAGCCCAATCAATGCTGCCTGAGCTTCAGTCCCTCAGGCGAAAGCTCCACCAGATTCCTGAGTTTGGACTTGAACTACCAAACACGCTCAAGGTAATCCTCGATGAGATTTCCCCTCTTGGCGAAATCACTTTGGGTAAATCCATCACCTCTGCAGTTCTGCACATAAAAGGAGATCTTCCAGGGCCAACCGTATTGTTGCGTGCCGATATGGATGCGCTTGCGGTAATTGAAGACACTGGAGTTCCATACGCCTCAACCAATGGCTTTATGCATGCCTGTGGTCACGATTTACACATGGCCATGGGAGTTGGAGCCGCAAAGATTCTTGCATCAAGAAAGTCAGAACTCAAAGGTGAAGTGATCATCTTTTTCCAACCTGGCGAAGAAGGCCATCACGGAGCCGATGTGATGATCGAAGAACAAGCTCTGATGGTTTCTGGATCAAAACCAATTCGGGCCTACGGTCTGCATGTCTTTAGCTCATACCCGGTTGGAATGATGGGCTCTCGAAGCGGGCCTTTGATGGCATCTGCCGGAGACTTACTTGTAACTGTCACCGGTAGCGGTGGACATGGTTCTATGCCATGGTTATCCAAGGATCCAATCAGCGTGCTAAACGAGATTATGTCTGCTTTGCAAACCATGGTGACTAAGCGTTTCAGTGCGTTTGATCCTGTGATTGTAAACATTGGTTGGGTAAGGGCTGGAGATACTGCAACCACAAACGTTATTCCTGAAACTGCGTCGTTCGGCGCAACTGTCAGAGTGTTCTCCGAGGAAAATGCCACCAAGCTAAAGCAATACACCCAGGAGCTTGTCGACTCAATTGCAACCGGATTTGGCTTGAGTGCAACGATTGAATTCTCAAGAGCTACAAAAGTTCTAATGAATGACCCTCAAGCAATCTCTTCGGTAGAGAAAGTAACCAGTGAACTATTTGGCACTAGCCGATACATC
>JBILXL010000104.1:0-3688 GCA_044378505.1 Rhodoluna sp.
CATAGTTTCATCCCTAGATGGATTAATGCTTTGCGGAGGGCGAGACATCGATTCTGCTCGCTACGGGCAAAGCCCGCACGCTGAATCCGAGCAGCCAGACAAGCTTAGAGATGACTTAGAAGAAAAAATCTTGACCGCAGCAATTGATGCCGACCTACCGTTTCTAGGGATTTGCCGTGGTGCGCAGATGCTCAACATCAACCGCGGTGGAACTTTGATTCAGTACCTGCCCGACGTTGTTGGCGATAATCGCTACCAGCTAGGAAACGCGCAGTTCACTCCGGCAGATGTAGAAGTTGAGACCAGCTCAATTCTTGGCTCTTTAGTTGGCGACAAAGTTTCCAACGCGGCTTTGTACCACCACCAGGCAATTGACGATCTTGGTAAGGGCCTCAAGATCACAGCCAAATCAGAGGATGGGATTATCGAGGCGGTTGAGCTAGCCGATTACCCATTTGGTGTGGCTGTCCAGTGGCACCCCGAGCAAACACTGGATGACCTAAGAATCTTTGAAGGTCTAATCGAAGCTGCAAGAAAGTATCGAGGAAATAAATGAGCTACACCCTAATCAATCCAGCAACCGAAGAGCAGATGGAAACCATTGCTCACGCCGATCTGGCGCAAACCGATGCTGCGATTGAACTAGCCGCCAAGGCTCAAAAGAAATGGGCTGGACTAAACCCAGCCGATCGAGCAATGCTGCTTCACAGATTCGCTTCGACCGTTGACCAAAACATCGAGCAACTTGCTCAGCTGGAGGTTAGAAACTCAGGTCACCCAATCTCCCAAGCTCGCTGGGAAGCAACCCACGTCAGAAACGTACTTGAGTATTACTCGGCGGGACCTGAGCGACTAATCGGTAAGCAGATCCCAGTTGCTGGCGGAATTGCCGTGACTTTCAATGAACCAATCGGTGTAGTTGGAATCATCACACCTTGGAATTTCCCAATGACTATTGCAAGCTGGGGCTTTGCCCCAGCCCTTGCTGCTGGAAACGCAGTGGTGCTAAAGCCAGCGGAGTGGACCCCGCTTTCAAGCATCCGCATCGGTGAGCTAGCGTTGGAGGCCGGTTTGCCAGAGGGGCTATTCCAAGTCATCCCAGGCAAAGGATCAGTTGTTGGAGATCGATTCTTGACCCATCCAAAGGTTGGAAAGATTGTTTTCACCGGTTCAACCGAAGTTGGAAAGCAAGTCATGCGCAAGGCCGCAGATCAAGTCAAGAGAGTGACTTTGGAGCTCGGTGGAAAAAGCGCAAACATCGTTTTCGCAGATGCTGATGTTGATAAGGCCGCAGCCGCTGCTCCAAGCTCAGTGTTCGAAAACGCCGGCCAGGACTGCTGCGCAAGATCTCGAATCTTGGTTGAGGCTTCGGTCTATGACCGGTTCATGGAGGGTCTTGAAAAATCAGTCAAGGCCTACAAAGTTGGCGACCCATCTAATGAAGCAACCGAAATGGGTCCACTGGTTTCGAAAAAGCATTTCGATAACGTCGAGCAGTACCTATCCGATGGAAACGTTGCCTTCCGAGGTAACGCCCCAACCGGTAAGGGATACTTCATGGCACCGGCGGTGCTTGCCCCTGGCAAGCTAACAGATCGCTGCATGACAGAAGAAATCTTCGGTCCCGTTGTTTCGGTTTACCGCTTCAAGGATGAAGCGGAAGCGTTGGAGATTGCAAACAGTTCTGAGTACGGGCTAAGTGGCTCAATCTGGACACGCGATCTCGGAAGAGGTATTCGCGTATCAAGAGCACTGGAGAGTGGAAACCTTTCAGTTAACTCCCACTCCTCCGTTAGATACAACACCCCCTTTGGTGGCTTCAAGCAGTCCGGTCTAGGCCGAGAGCTTGGACCGGATGCACCACTGCACTTCACAGAAGAAAAAACCGTTTACTACCCAGCCGACTAGGAGAATGAAAATGACAATCACGAAAATGGATCTGACCCAGCGTCTTGCTGGAAAAGTAGCGGTAATCACCGGAGGCGCATCAGGTATCGGACTTGCAACCGCCAGGCGCTTTGCCGCCGAAGGGGCAAAAGTTGTAATCGGTGACATGGACCCAACTACTGGCGAAGCCGCTGCGGCTGAAGTCGGTGGCAGCTACATAAAGGTAAACGTTGCCGACGAAGCCGAAGTCAACAACCTTTTTGACGAAACAGTTAAGCTTCACGGCCGGGTAGATATTGCTTTCAACAATGCTGGCATTTCGCCTCCAGATGATGACTCAATCGAAACTACCGAGCTACCGGCTTGGCAAAAAGTTCAAGACGTGAACCTAAAAAGCGTTTACCTTTGCTGCCGTGCGGCGCTTCGTCACATGACTAAGCAGGGCTCGGGTTCAATCATCAACACCGCTTCCTTTGTAGCGGTTATGGGAAGCGCCACCAGCCAAATCTCCTACACCGCATCCAAGGGTGGAGTGTTGGCCATGAGTCGCGAGCTTGGAGTTCAGTTCGCTAGACAGGGAATTCGCGTAAACGCACTTTGCCCAGGACCGGTAAATACTCCCTTGCTTCAGGAGCTCTTTGCCAAAGACCCAGAGCGTGCTGCGCGCAGACTTATCCACATTCCGATTGGACGATTCGCACACCCCGAAGAACTAGCTGCAGCTGTTGCATTCTTGGCATCTGATGACAGCTCCTTCATTACTGGATCAACCTTCCTGGTTGATGGTGGAATCTCCGGCGCTTACGTAACTGCCCTATAGAAAAATTGCTACTACCAAGCCAGCTGAAGGATTAGAGCATCACTACTTTGGCTCTTTTGCCCCAAAGGTTTTTTCTTTAGGGAGCTTGGCAGTATGGGTCAGCAGCCGGCAGTTTGCCGCTGATAAAAAACGCATCCACTACATTGTCAACACAGTCGACTTGCTGCCCATAGATGGTGTGCCCCTCGCCGTCGTAGGTCAGCAAGAATGCATCATCAAGAATTTCTCCTGCTAGCGACTGCGCTTGAGCGTAAGGAGTTGCCGGATCCCCGGTTGTTCCAACGACCAGAATTGTTGGCGCACCCTTTGCCTTATAAGAAACCGGTGACTGCTTAACTTCAAATGGCCAACTTTCACACCTAAGAGCACCGAACTGCCAGTAGCGACCGAGTGTTGGAGCTGCTTCTAGCAGAGCACTGTTTTGTCTGCGCATGCTAAAGATATTTGAGCTTGAGCGTGAATCAAGGCAGCTGATTGCGTAGTTCGCAGCTAGGACATTGGTGGAGTAAGTTCCATCTTCACCTCGGTCGTTGTACTGATCGGCCAGTAGCATGAAAACATCTCCTTGGCCTTTGTTCAGAGCCATATCAAATGCTGTTGCAAGGTATGGCCAATAGCTTTCCGAGTAAAGCGGCATTATCAATCCGGTCACTGCAGCCCAAATGGTTAGCTCACGACCTGACTGTGTCGGAAGAGGTTTGCTCTCAAGCTCTAAGAAAAACTTTCCAATGGTTTCTAGATCGCCCTCAACAAATCCAGTGAATGGACAGTCCGTGTATTGCTCACATGCTTCAAGAAAAGCCATCAGAGCCTTCTCGAATGCTTCGATCTGGAACAGAGTCTGCTGCTCATCCGAAACGGTCGGGTCAATTGCCCCATCAAGAACAAACTGACCGACTCGGTCAGGAAACATTGTCGCGTAAGTGGTTCCAAGCAGTGATCCGTAGGAATAGCCAAGGTAGTGAAGTTTCTCCTGCCCCA
>JBILXL010000105.1:0-3676 GCA_044378505.1 Rhodoluna sp.
CGGCGAAGCGCTGGACGTGACCGATTTCAGCTCCAACAGGTGAAAGCGGAGATACGCCGAGGGAAGCTTCGATTTGATCTTCGGTCTGGTCGGGAAGTTTGTGTCCACCGCGGGAGAAGAACTTAATCCCGTTATCTGGAGCTGGGTTATGGGATGCAGAAATCATTACGCCGAAGTCGGCATCTAGATCTGCGGTTAGGAATGCAACGGCTGGGGTTGGAAGTACTCCGGCATCGAATACATCTACACCGCTTGAGGAAAGCCCTGCGGAGATTGCAGCGCTAAGAAATTCACCAGAGATTCTAGGGTCGCGGCCAATAACTGCTTTTGGCTTTTGTCCGCGGCTACGGGCATCTTCGCCTAAAACGATGGCAGCAGCTTGAGCGAGTTTGAGGGCAGATTCAGCAGTAATGTCTCGGTTAGCGAGACCTCTTACTCCGTCGGTGCCGAATAGGCGAGCCATGATAAAAAGGTTAGCGAAATCTGATTCAGATTAGCGCTTGGAGAACTGAGAAGCCTTTCGAGCCTTCTTAAGTCCAGCCTTCTTACGCTCCTTGATGCGAGAGTCGCGAGAAAGGAAACCATTCTTCTTTAGAGTCGCGCGGTTGTTGTCTTCGTCGATTAGGTTCAACGCGCGAGCGATACCTAGGCGAAGTGCGCCGGCCTGTCCTGCAGAGCCACCGCCTGAAATCTTTGCGATTACGTCGTATGCGCCAGAAAGATCAAGAACTGTGAAAGGGTCTTTGACTAGCTGCTGGTGCAACTTGTTTGGGAAGTACTCTGCTAGCTCGCGGCCGTTGACTTTGATAACACCGGTACCTGGAACCATGCGAACACGCGCGATAGCTTCCTTGCGACGACCAAGTCCTGCACCTGGAACGGTCAAAGGCTTCCGAACTTTTTTGGTCTCAGTCTTTACTGAGTCAGCTGGAGATTCGGTCGAGTAGCTAGAAACTGCTGCGTCGGTTTCGGTCTTTGGCAAGGTATTCCTCTAGTTTCTTAATTTGCGCCAGTTATTACTGGGCTACCTGATCAATAACAAATTTGGTTGGCTTCTGACTTGCGTGTGGGTGTTCGGAACCCTTGTAGACCTTTAGCTTTGCAAGCTGGTCGCGACCTAGAGAGTTCTTTGGAATCATTCCGCGGATGGCTTTTTCAACTGCCTTCTCTGGGGACTTCTCTAGTAGCTCTGCGTAAGTAGTAGCGGTTAGTCCACCTGGGTAACCGGAGTGACGGTAAGCCTTCTTCTGCAAAAGCTTTGAGCCGGTAAGTGCAACCTTCTCAGCGTTGACGATAATCACAAAGTCACCGTTGTCCATGTGAGGAGCAAAGGTTGGCTTGTGCTTGCCGCGTAGCAGCGTTGCTGCCTGGGTTGCCAAACGGCCTAGGACTACATCGGTGGCGTCAATGACTAACCACTTGTTATCTAGCTCGTGAGCCTTTGGTGAATACGTACGCACGCTAATTTGCCTTACTTTTTCTTTAGTCGAATGTGTTCAACCAGAATCTGAACCCTGGAATCTAGGGGCCCAAAGGACCCGCAACAGATTCCAAGTTTAGCCCCTGCCAGGCGGTACGGTCAAACCCTAATTTTCGTCCAGAGACCGCAATTTACGGGCTTTTTCGGCCTGTTCGGCAAGCTTTTCATCCCTCGGATAGCCCACCTCAATCAGGCTCAAGCCCCGCCCCCCAAGGACCTTGAAAGACCCTGTCCGGTTAGCTGATTTGAGTCGATCTTTGACGTCCCCGACGCTGGCTCGTCCCCTAGCCACGGCAACTAGTGCTCCGGTTAGAGATCGAACCATGTTGTGGCAAAAGGCATCGCCCTTGAGTTCAATCTCGACGATGTTTCCAGCCTTGCGGTTTCTTGTAATTCGGATGTATCTCAAGTTTCGGATGGTGGTAGCTCCTGCTCGAGGCTTACAAAAAGCCCCAAAATCATGCAAGCCCACCATTTCCTTGGCAGCTTGACGCATCAGCTTTAGATCAAGATCGACCTTGAGCTTCAATACATAGCGAACTGACAGCGGATCTAAAAAGCTAGCATGATCGGCGATCTTGTAGCGGTAGCGTCGGTAAGTTGCCGAGTATCTGGCATCAAAACCAGCTGGGGCCTTTTCAAAGCTGAACAAACGAAGGTCCTGAGGCAAAGCGGTATTGACCCGGCTTGCAACATCGGGGTTTCTACCGATGCGCTTTATTTGGGTTGGCGATAAATCAACATGAACCACTTGATGCTGGGCGTGAACACCAGCATCGGTTCGACCGGCAACTCGCATGGCAAAGTCTTTATTGTCTTTACCGAAGATTACCTCTAGGCCCTTTACTAACTCCGACTGAACAGTTCGAAGCCCAGGCTGTTTGGCAAAGCCCGCGAAGTCGGTTCCGTCGTAGCCGAAGTCGATCCGGTAACGACTAAACCCGTCGACCTTTTGGTCAACGGGCTTTGTCATTGCTCGGTACTACTTGCTCTCTTCTTCAGAAGCAGGTGCTTCTTCGGCGGCAGCAACAGCCTCAGGAGCCTCTTCGGCTGCCGGTGCTTCTGCTACTACTTCAGTTGCTTCAGCTTCGGCAACTGGTGCCTCAGCCGGTGCTTTAACAGCAGCTTCAGGGGCTGCAGTTTCAACTGCAACTTCTTCAACCGGTGTCTCTACTACTGCTTCCTCGAGCGGAGCTGCAGCCTTAGGCGCTGCCTTAACAGCGTTTTCGAGCTTTGGCTTTTTGTTCATCTTCTTGGCCTGGACTGGGTCCAATACCAATTCGACAACCGCCATTGGAGCGTTGTCACCCTTGCGGAAACCAAGCTTGGTTATGCGGGTATACCCGCCCTGGCGTTCTGCTACTAGGGGTGCGATGTTCACAAAGAGCTCGTGAACTACGTTTTTATCAGTGATCGACTGCATTACTCGACGACGAGAGTGCAGGTCACCGCGCTTTGCGAAGGTTACTAGACGCTCGGCAACTGGACGAAGGCGCTTTGCCTTGGTCTCGGTTGTGGTGATCGACTTGTTGATGAACAGCGAACGAGCCATGTTGTTAAGCAGCATGCGCTCATGGGCTGGTCCGCCACCGAGACGTGGGCCCTTGGTTGGGGTAGGCATTTTGTTTCTCCTCTAGTATTTCTTGGGACTCAGGTACTAGACCTGGTCGTCCTCTTCTTCGTAAGTTGAGCTGAAGTAAGCTGCGTCAAAGCCAGGTGCTGACTCCTTGAAGCTCAAGCCCATGGAAACCAACTTGTCGCGAACTTCGTCGACTGACTTGGATCCGAAGTTTCTGATGTTCATTAGCTGCTCTTCGGTTAGCCCGATTAGCTCGGCAACAGTGTTGATGCCTTCGCGCTTTAGGCAGTTGTAAGAACGAACGGTTAGGTCCAGTTCCTCAATTGGAAGGGCTAGCTCTGGAGAAAGCGCAGCCTCAACTGGGGCTGGGCCAATCTCGATACCTTCGGCTGCTTCGTTTAGCTCGCGAGCTAGACCGAATAGTTCAACCAGGGTTGAACCAGCTGATGCGACTGCATCGCGCGGGCTCATTGAAGACTTGGTCTCAACATCAACAATTAGCTTGTCGAAGTTGGTGAACTCTCCCGCACGGGTAGCCTCAACGCGGTAAGACACCTTTAGTACTGGTGAGTAGATCGAATCGATTGGGATAACACCTGGGTCGGAGTCTGGGTTTC
>JBILXL010000026.1:0-12611 GCA_044378505.1 Rhodoluna sp.
TTTTTTTACCCGAGATTCATTTATCGGGGTGTATCTTGTTGGCACTCGCCGTCTACCGGCTGAATCGTGTTTTACGCTCGAAATTTTCGACACGTGTATCACTCCTTCGTGTCCTTCCATTCTCTCGTAGTAATCAAAGAAACGCTAATCCGCGAAAAGACTGGCGAGTTTGGGGTGTTTTTTTCACAACTTTCACAAAAACTTTTTATTTTTTGCGACTTTCTTTGTTAAAAGTCCATAACCCCCTTGCTTTTTATCAAAAGCGCTACTCACTTTTTTAGCTTTTTCCATGCAGCCAGTCCAATAGGATTTTGGACATGAGGGCGGATCTTTTTGCATTTGGCGCAATTGCGCTGTGGGCATCACTTGCCACTCTCGCTACCTTGCTCACTGAAATTCCACCTTTTCTTTTGACCGGCATTGGACTAGTTATTGGGTCCCTAATCTCACTTCCACTTTCTGGATTCAAACTTTCCGCCTGGAAGGTCCCGGCAAAAACTTTGGCGGTTGGGGTCTATGGATTATTTGGCTATCACCTGATGCTTTTCATCGCCCTTCAAACCGCTCCTGCGGTTGAAGCAAATTTGGTGAACTACCTCTGGCCGCTACTGATTGTGGTCCTGGCTCCCCTATTCACTAGACACATGAGGCTTGGAGCAAAGCACATCGTCGCCGCTGGAGCTGGCTTTGCTGGAGCAGCAATCGCGATCACTTCTGCTGGGAGCCTGAGTGGGTCGCTTGGGTTTGAGGTTGGCTACCTGTTCGCTCTTGCTGCAGCGGTTATCTGGGCTACGTATTCGCTCCTGACTACAAAGCTGCGTTCTTTTCCAACTTCAGCTATCGGGCTGTTTGGTTTGGTCTCTGGAGTGCTAGCACTTATCGCTCACTTGGTTTTGGAAGAGCCGGCGGTTATCTCTTCAAGCGATTGGGGGCTTCTTGTAATTCTGGGGCTTGGTCCATTGGGAGGAGCTTTCTACCTCTGGGATGCAGCTCTCAAGATTGGTGATCCGAGAAGAATTGGCTTATTGGCGTTTCTAACACCGCTACTTTCAACAACGATGCTGCTTGTTGTCAGCGGTCGGGAAACAAGTTGGCAACTGCTTCTGGCAACAGCACTGATTGTTGGTGGAGCGATTTTGGGATCTCAAAGTACTCGAAGCACCTCCCGCTAATCATTTGCTTGGATGGGACAATATCTAAATGAGTTCTTCTCCCTCAAAATCCCCAGTTCTGAAAACATTCGGTCAGTTTCTTTTCGATGTTTTCCGCGGATTGCTGATGGGGGTCGCTGAAGTACTTCCAGGAATTTCCGGTGGAACCGTTGCCCTAATAATCGGTATCTACGAACGAGTGGTGCTTTCTGCTTCGCAGGCTGTTAAGGGCTTTATTCTTTTACTTTCCTTTTCCAAAACCAATTGGGGAAAAGCTAGGGAAAGATTTCAAGGTATCGACTGGAAGCTGCTTGTTCCACTTCTAATTGGAATGGTTCTAGCAATTCTCGGTTCTAGCGCTGCTGTATACCCGCTGATTATTGCCTATCCAACAATTACTTCGGCTGCGTTTGCGGGCCTAATCTTGGCATCACTGGTTGTGCCTATAAAACTTTCCGGGGGGAACTGGCAGGTAAAGCACTTCCTTATTGCAGCCATTGCTTCGGGGTTTGCATTCACGCTAACTTCGCTACCTAGATCAACCGACACTCAGCCGAGCGAGATACTGATCTTTATCTCCGCTGCCTTGGCCATTTGCGCACTATCTCTTCCAGGTGTCTCTGGTTCAAATGTACTGATAGCCATGGGCATGTTTACACCTGTCCTGCTAGCGGTAAACACTCTTGATTTTCGCTATCTAGGAATCTTCATGCTGGGTGCAATTGTTGGCTTTGCCAGTTTCGTTGGAGTGCTTCAGTGGCTACTTGAGAACCGTCGCAAGGCAACCTTTGTTGTGATGGCTGGTCTAATGTTTGGATCTGTTAGAGCACTCTGGCCTTGGCAAACCGAATCCGGCGGTCTGCTACCTCCTTCAAGCTCGGTCCTTCCAGAGCTCATAGCTTTTTTTGCCTGTGCTGCTTTTGTGCTAGCAATGACTTGGGTGGAAACGCGATTCGCTAGCAAAAAGCCACTCTAGATTGCTCTGGTTTTCTGCTGTTCCTGAAAGGCAAAATTGAACACCTCGACTAAGCGGCCATGGGTTGCCATGTATACGGTGGCCGGCCTTATCTGGGGCGCATCTTTTCTGTTTATTGAATACGCCCTGACAGCACTTAGCCCAATCGGTGTTGCGTTCTGGCGCACAACCTTTGGAGCTCTCGCGATGCTGATTGCGATTCTGATTTACCGCTCCAAACTTCCAACCAGCTTTGATGTGTGGAAAAAGATGACAATCGCTGGGCTTTTTATGAGCTCGGTGCCCTTTACCTTGTTCGCCTACGCCCAAACCTATGTCTCAAGCGCCCTGGCCAGCATTCTCAACGCCGTGACTCCAATAGCAACTGTGATTGTGATGCTAATTGCGTTTCGCAGTGAGAAAGTCAAAGCCCACGTTGTGGTGGGTCTTTTTGTAGGACTTGCTGGAGTATCAGTAATTCTGGGGGTTTGGCAGGGCTTTGGCGATAACGAGCCGTTGGCTATTTTGGCAATTATCGTGGCGATTTTTTGCTACGGCATAGGAACTCCCTATATAAGAAAAAACATCACTCCACTGGGCTTAGCAACAGAAGTATCGGTGTTTGGGCAGATCGGAACAGCTTCCCTGACGCTGCTTCCCGTTTATCTGCTCTCTGGTCCGCTTCTAATCTCGAACCCGACCTTGATTGCAATTGTCTCCACTGTCATTCTTGGCGCTTTGGGTAGTGGCGTTGCATACCTCTTGTTCTACAAAGTCCTCGACGTGGTTGGAAGCGCTATTGCAGCATCAGTGACTTACATCACCCCGATTATTGCCGTGGTACTCGGGGTAGTGCTGCTAAACGAACAGTTGCACTGGTACGAACCAGTGGGTGGAATAACTGTGATTCTTGGCGCTGCCATTTCTCAAGGCAGCATACTTTCCCTCTTCAAAGGAAAACAGAATGCTTAAGGCAATCAGGGCTTCCAAGGTTGACCTGGTCCTTCTAGCTGTAGCAGCGGTGTGGGGAGCAAGCTATTTATCTGCAAAGGCGATTACTCCTTATGCCAGTGTCCCGGCAATGCTTTCAGTTCGCTTTGCCATAGCCACTCTTGCAATGGTTGCTATCTGGCTTATTCGAAGGAGAGCCTTTTCCAAAACCGATCTGCTGCTAGGCACGTTGTTTGGACTTACCCAGTCGTCAATTATGGCCGTTGAAACCTATGGCCTGAAGATAACTTCAGCAACCAACGCAGGTCTTCTGATCTCGCTCACAATTATCTTTACGCCAATCATGGAATCAGCCTGGAACAAGCGTTGGCTACCTAGATCGTTCTTCTTGGCAGCGGTTGGAGCAATCGTTGGCGTTGCCCTACTGGTCACTGGAAACGGCATCCAGGAGCCAAACTTTGGTGACTTCTTGTTATTTGCGGCAGCAATTGTCAGGGCCGTTCACGTCACTGCTCAAGGAGTGCTAACTCGCAACCGCGAAGCATCAAGTTTCAATATGATCTTGATGCAGTGCCTAACGGCCACCGTGGTGTTCTTTGTTTTTGATATTCAAGGCGCCTTTGATGCCATCGCGACCTTTGGTCCGGCTCAGTGGGCAGGAACATTGTTCCTGGCACTATTTTGTTCGGTCTTTGCTTTTGTGGCTCAGCTGTGGGCAATCAGGCAAACCTCGGCCTCAAGATCAACACTGCTTCTGGCAACTGAACCTATCTGGGCTGTGTTTATTGCAGTTTGGTTCGGCGGTGAGACGCTGGCTCTAATTGGAATTCTTGGAGCAATAGTGATTATCGTAAGCACTTACATCGGCCAGGGAATTGAATCTCGCTATCGCGAGAGAGTTCAATCTGAACCAAAAAGCTAAATCGGCCTAATCGGCAGTCGCAAAGCTCCGCTTGCAGAAAGCGGAACGGCAGGATGCGCCGGTGCAACCGGCTCAATAATCTCAAAGGCTTCGCCTAGAGCAGGTCTCTTATCCATCTCACCTTTATTTGGCCAGTGAGCCATCGCCCATTCAGCTAGAGCTGCAATTGAAAGCGATGGGTTCACACCTGGGTTGGCAGATAGCGCAGAGCCATCAACGATGTGAAGTCCTGGTTGACCAAAGGCGCGAAGGTATCCATCAACAACACCGTGGTTAGCATCCTCTGCAATTACTGCCCCTCCAAGAAAGTGTGCGGTGAGTGGAATACCAAAAGGTTCTCCAATTACTGCTCCCGGTGTTCCATTCACGTTCTTGGCTATTTCCTTGGCCACAGTGTGGCCCATTGGAACCCAAGCTGGGTTCTTCTCGCCGTGACCTTGTTTAGAAGTAATACCTCTTCGCCAGAAAGTTGTTAGGGAGTTATCTCTAGATTGCATCACAAGCAAGATGAGTGTGCGCTCCGGCCAGGTGCGAAGGTTATAGAAGTTAGGAAGCCTTAGAAGATTCTTGAGAGTCACCCAAATCAACCTAAAGAAGTTTGGGGCTTGACCCTTAGGACCACTGGCAACAACAGACTGAAGAAGTCCCATAAAGCCTGAGCCCTTGCCGTATCGAACCGGTTCAATATGGGTATCTTCATCTGGGAACACCGACGAAGTGATCGAAGAGCCAGAGGTAAAGTCAGTTTCTTTGCCCTTGGCTACTACTCCAAGCAGTGACTCACTGTTGGTTCTACTTAGCTCACCGAGCTTTGACGATATTCCAAGCAGGTTTCCCTTAGCGCGAACTGAGTGCAGAAGCTTTGCAGACCCCAGGGCACCAGCTGCAACAACTACCTCTGGAACGATGAGAGATTCAGTTTTGCTGAAGAACTTATCGCTTCGTTCCATGTTCAGCTTGTATCCGCCGGAAACCTGTTCGATGTTGACCACTTTGGTCAGCGGCATAACCTCGGTTCCGAGTTTTTCGGCAAGGTAAAGGTAATTCTTGACCAGTGTGTTCTTGGCTCCGTGCCTACAGCCGGTCATACACTCGCCGCAGTTAGTGCAACCAGTTCTGCTTGGGCCTACTCCGCCAAAGTATGGATCGGCTACCGTCTTACCCGCTTCACCGAAGTGAATACCAAGCGGTGCCATCTGAAAAGTGTTTCCAAAGCCCAAGCTGTCGCTGGCTTTTTTCAAAGCTTCGTCGGCAGGAGAGAAAAACTTGTTTACTTCCACACCGAGCATGCGCTCTGCCTGGTCGTAGTAAGGCTCCAGCAATGCCTGCCAGTTGGCCATGTCTTTCCAGCTACCGGTTGAGAAAAACTTCTGTGGGGGTCTATACAAAGTGTTGGCATAGACAAGTGAGCCGCCGCCAACACCGGCACCGCTCATGACAAGAACGTTTTTTAGAAGGTCCACTCGCTGTATGCCTTTGAGGCCAAGCTTTGGAAAGAACAGGAACCTCTTTAGATCAAAGGAGCTTTTGGCAAAGTCGTTATCTTCGAATCTGGCACCAGATTCGATCACTAGGACTTTGTAGCCTTTTTCACTCAGACGCAAAGCAGCTACCGATCCACCGAAGCCGGATCCAATTACTGCAACGTCATAGTCCTTTGGCAACTTCCGCCCACTTCTTGTTCTCGTACTGCACCCAAGAGCTATTGGGTTGGAAGCCCAGCTTCTCATAAAGCTTTAGCGCTCCAGATTCATTTCCGGTATCAACATTGAGTTCAATAAACTCCCTACCTTGATCTACCGAGAAGTTGATGGCGTGCTGAAGCAGTAGTTGCCCGAGTCCTAGACCTTGGAACTTGTGGGCAACCCCTATTGCGTCAACGTATCCGCCGTTTAGGTGGTAATTGGCATTAGCCATCTGAACAAAGCCTGCGGGTTCACCTTCATAGAAAGCTATAAAGCAGCCTTCGGAATCCATGGTACTGGAGGAAGTGGCCTGCTCGATCCAAAGATCCATGGGTCTTGGAGCAAAGCCAAAGTGATTGCTGAAGGCATCTTGATGCAGTGCCCACCAGGTCTCTAAATCTTGCCGAGACGAAACCAACCTGATTTCAAAGTGTTCTTTGTTTATGTCAGATTTGGCTTGAGCATCCAGCAAGCGCTTCATGTGCCAATAGGTTCGAATTACTTCCATGCCAAATGACTCGAGTGCCGCTCGCATTACTTGGTCTCTGGTGTTCACACCAAAAAGATGTTCATAGTCCGGATGAACCTCGGCAGCCTTTTTAAGACTTTCTGCAATCACATCTTTGATCAGATCTTTCCCTGGTCTTTCATAGACGTCTGTGAAGAGCTTCTTGCGGTTTGCATCTGGATTTACCGAATAGAAACCCAGAGCCTCATCAGATGCTTGATCAATCAAGAAGTAGCAGTGTGCGCTGTCAAAGAAGCCCTCGATTAGCTCTTGAGCTTCTTCAACACCCATTGGTGTTGACTCAGGATCAATAGTCAGCTCGTGCTGATTGACGATTTCTACAATCAGCTCGGCTTGGTCGGTAGTGACCTGCTGGAGTTTGTATCCCAAGCCTGATCCTTTATGGAAGAGCTAACGGATTAGCTGGCAATCTCTCCTGGGCAAACCATCTCTGGTGGTACCCAGTCGATGATGACATTAGCTCCAGAAAGGGCTTTGGTGCAAACTGCTCAGGAGCACGAACACCAACACCAGACCATTTACCTTCGGCAATTAGTTCGAGTGCGATAACCGGGTTGAAGGCAGTTTGCATAACAACACACTGCGCGTCGTACTCGGCCATAGTCTCGGCGTTATCAGCTACGTGATAGATGTATGTGGCGCGATCTTTTCCTGCCTTGTCTTTACCGGTGATAAGTACTCCCGCACAAGCCTTACCGGTCATGCGAGGACCAATGCTGGCCGGGTCTGGAAGAACGGCAACCAACACATCACGCGGTGAAACATCAACTGGGCCAGAAGCAGAGCGAACTCGAACCGGCTTGGTGGCGTCAATGCCTAGGTGGTGCAGGGTCTTTAGCACGTCAATAAAGTCAGAACCAAGTCCATACTTAAATGTCACTTTTCCAACATTCATAGTTCTTGGAAGCATTGGGATCTCTTCGTGCTCAACGTTCACACACTCAACAGCACCGATTCCCTCTGGGAATTCAAAGATTTCAGGCTCACTAAATGGACGGGTGGTATACCAACCCTTTTCCTTTTCGTAAATCACCGGTGGGTTTAGGCACTCTTCGATAACTGTCCAGATAGAAAATGAAGGAGCGAAGATTTCTTCGCCCGCTTCGTTTTTTACCACCAGGTTCGAACCGTCCTTGATGCTGACTTCGTCAACCTCACTGAACAATTCGTCGTAGGCATACTTGGCAAAAATGTTTGACATGCCAGGCTCAACACCCATGCCAATCAGAGCTAGCTTGCCGGCTTTTTCCCACTGCTCGTTCAGTGCGTACTGAGCATCCCCGAGCTTGATACCGGGCTTGTTGAACGGATCGGTCTCGTGTGGCTCAGATAGTGACATGGCCATATCGACATATCCAACGCCGGCTGTGAAGGCGGCGGAGAAAACCGTTGGCACAAACTTGGGCTCAACTGCGTTGATCACATATGTGATGTTGTGCTCTCGGCACATCTCGACCATGTTGGCGGCATTCGATGCATCGATTTTGGCAGGAATGAACTTAGCTGCGACCTCGTCACCGTGGCGTTTTCTAATCCATTCGATTGATTTTTCGGCTCTTGAAAGGTCATAGTCGGAAACGACCATTACCTCGAAGAAGGATCTTTCTGCTGCGACTTTGGCGATACCGTCTCCGACGCCGCCCGCGCCAATAAGCAAAATCCTCATTGATTTTTCACATCCCTTAGAAAAGTCGCCACCCCATCTAAGGGCCTTAGCGGCGACTCGTTATCTTCCTAGGATACCCGACTACTCTTTGGCCATTGTTGGGACACTACTTGGCCTAACAACAAAGAAGAAAACCCCTATAGCTGCAAGGTGAGTAAGCGCAACAGTTATTCCAAGACCGGTTGTTGTAGCGGATCCAATCAGTGGATAAAGCGGAGCCGAAAGGGCTGCGGTAGCGGAGTTCATAACCCCAAGAACCGAAGCTGCGGTTCCAGCTTCGGAACCATGGCCCTGCAGGGCAATGGTTTGAATCGGAGTGATTGTCATTCCAAAAGAAACCAAGAACATGGCCATTAGCGGAACGACAGTTTCAATTCCAGCATCCATCGAACCGATCAGATACAACCCCGTTCCTGCCACTACAGCTAGCACCAACGCTCCAAAGACCACCCAGTGAGCTTTGAACATTCGTCCAAGCTTGGCTCCAACTTGAATTCCCAAAAACCAGCAAAAAGCTGTAGTGGAAAAAGCTAGCGAGAATTCCACCGGAGTAAGACCTAGGCTGTCCTGATACAAAAACGGGATGATGTTCAAATAGCTAAACAAACCGACGGTTTGAACCATGCCGATCAAAACCAGTCCAACCAAAACCCGGTCTTTGAACACGGCAATAAATCTCTTGGCAACGCCATCAAATCCCTTGGCTCGACGGTTGTCTTTTTGCAAAGTTTCAACCAGAGAGCGTGAGGCAAAGACAAAGATTGCAACACCCAGGATGGCTAGTGCCAAAGGAATGATTCTCCAGTCCGGGGCAACCAGCATCAAATTAGCTGCGATGACGGGGCTAATAATTGGAGCGATTCCGGAGATTAGCCATGCCCGAGAAAGCATCTTTAGCATCGCGTTGCCAACGAATAGATCCCTGATGATTGCTTGAGCAATCACCGCGGTTGCAGCTCCTGCTAGACCTTGCAGGAAGCGAAGTACAACAAATGCCTCAATGCCAGGGGCAACATAAAGCGCTGCTGAGGCGAAGGTGAAGATACCAAGAGCCAATAGCACTGGGCTTTTTCGCCCCATCGAATCCGACAGTGGCCCGGCCACAAAAAAGCCGATTGCGGCCCCCAGTGTGACGGCAGAAAGCGAATACTGCACAAATGCATCCGGCACTTCAAAGAAGGTTGCAATTAGGGGATGCGCTGGCAAAAACATGTCAGTGACAAGTGTTTGAACCATCAGCAAAAAGCCGATTACGAAGATGTACATCAAGCGCTGTCTTTGGGAAATTGCCTGGCTTGCTGACTGCGGCTTTGAGCTCAAGAGGTTTTTGTCTTTTCTTTTGTTGCGAACATCCCGAGCTTACTTCACCAAAAAAGCCAAAAGCCCCAACCTCACTTGCGCGGTGTTGGGGCTTTTGAAACTGAGGTGGTTGTTTACTTAAGTCCAACCTTTGCGCCAGCTGCTTCTAGAGCTGCCTTTGCCTTCTCAGCGGTGTCCTTGTTAGCGCCTTCAAGGATTGTTGAAGGAGCACCATCAACTAGAGCCTTGGCTTCGCCAAGACCTAGGTTGGTTAGTGCGCGAACTTCCTTGATGACCTGGATCTTCTGGTCGCCTGCAGACTCAAGAACGACATCGAATGAGTCCTTCTCTTCAGCTGCGTCGCCGCCGCCGCCGCCTGCTGGTGCTGCTGCTGCAACTGCCATTGGAGCTGCAGCTGTAACCTCGAACACCTCTTCAAACTTCTTTACGAACTCAGAAAGCTCGATTAGTGATAGCTCCTTGAAGCCATCGATTAGCTGATCGGTTGATAGCTTTGACATTTGTTTTTCTCCTTATTTTCTTTAAGCGTTGGTCTCTTGCTTGGCGCGAAGCGCGTCCACGGTGCGGACGGCCTGGGCCAGCGGAGCCTGGAACATGTAAGCAGCCTTGAACATTGAAGCCTTGAACAGTCCTGCGGCCTGAGCCAGAAGAACTTCGCGGGATTCAAGATCAGCAAGCTTCTTAACCTCTGCCTGTGACAAGACAACGCCATCCATGATGCCGGTCTTGACTACTAGTAGAGGATTTGCCTTGGCAAAGTCACGCATTGCCTTGGCCACGGCGACTGTGTCTCCGTGAACAAATGCCATTGCAGTTGGTCCTACCAGCTGACCTTCAAATGCGGTCACTCCGGCGTTCTTAGCTGCGATGTTTAGTAGCGTGTTCTTCGCCACGGCGTAGGTTGCATTCGCACTGATGGAACGACGCAGCTCCTTGAGCTGCCCAACAGTGAGTCCGCGGTACTCGGTTAGCAACACTGCAGCTGAGCTCTGGAACTTGTCCGTGAGCTCGGCAACTGTAGCTTCCTTGTTCGCCATGGCACTCCTTGATTATCTGTATTTTGTCGGCAGCCCAGAAACAAAAAAATGCCCCCCACATAAGTGGAGAGCAAAAGAAAATAGAAAAATCTCTAACCTTTTAATCTTCACCTACGTGGGCAAACACTTATGTGTCTCTTAGTCAAAACAAGCCAAACCTCAAGAAATCCTGGGATTTGATTTGCCTTAAACCGACGGTCTTTGGCTTCCCCCAGTTTAGAGCCTTGGAGCCTTGCCTGTAAAGCTCGGGTTTTTGCCCGGGTAGAAGTAAACCCCGCCCCCAAAGGGGCGGGGTTTAAGCGCTGTCTCTATTCGCTTGTACTCCTCGAACTATTTCTAGTTCGAATACTTTTTAGCCCTCGGGCGCTTATCGCCTGATGGCTTATCTGCCCAGCGGCCCTTACCAGAACCCTGGTAGTTGCCCTTTTTCTTAGGCCTTGAATCGCGGTCACGGTCACGTCCGCGGTGATTTGATCCTCCGCCGCGTGAGTCACCGAAGTCCAGGATGTCTGGAGCTGCCGGTGGTGGAGCGATAGGTCCTGCTAGTTCTTCAATCAGTTCTGAACCTGGGCGAACATCGGTGATCTTCGCATCTCTTTCAGCCCTGCGAAGAAGGTCTTCAACCTTGCGGCGCTTCGAGCGTGGGATCAAGGTGATAACAACACCTTCCTTGCCAGCGCGGCCGGTACGGCCAGAGCGGTGAAGGTAGGTCTTGTATTCCTCTGGTGGGTCAACCTGGATAACCAGTGCAACATCATCAACGTGGATTCCACGAGCTGCAACGTCAGTTGCTACCAGCACGCGAACTGCACCCTTGACGAATCTCTCTAGGTTGCGAGTTCTCTGGTTCTGGTTTAGATCTCCGTGAAGCCTTGCTGCTGGAACACCGTTGTTGGTTAGGGATTCACTTAGGCGCTCAGCTGTCATCTTGGTGCGGGTGAAGATAAGTGACTTACCTTCTCCTTGAACTAGACGAAGTAGAACCTGTGAGCGATCCTCTGGGTCTACGACCAAGACGCGGTGCTCAATGGTTGATGTTTCCTGAGTCTCGTTAGGAACTTCGTAGACATAAGGGTTCGGCATGAACTCTTTAACAAGAGCGTCAACTTCACGATCCAGTGTCGCTGAGAACAGTAGCTTCTGGGACTCACCGGTAGCGCGTAAAACTCGTCTTACGCCTTCGATAAAGCCAAGATCACACATGTGGTCGGCCTCATCAATAACCATGGTCTCAACTTCAGACAGGTCAATTATTCTTTGCGCCATTAGATCTTCTAGACGGCCTGGGGTTGCAACCAGAATGTCAACACCGCGGCTAAGAGCAATCTCTTGTCTGCGCTGAGGAACACCACCGTAAACACAAGCTGTGTAGAAACCAACAGAGCGAGCAAGAGCCGACATGGTTCGATCGATCTGATCTGCAAGCTCACGGGTTGGAGCTAGTACTAGCGCTCTTGGCTTGTTTGGCTTTCTTGGGACAGAGCCAGCTGCAACCATCTTGGAGATGATTGGAACAGCAAAGGCAATGGTCTTTCCAGATCCAGTTTTTCCTCTTCCCAAAACATCTCTGCCCTCAAGGGCAGCAGGAATAGTTGACTGCTGAATTGGGAATGGAGTTTCTGCTCCAAGGCCACGCAAAGCGGTTACGAGCTTTGGGTGAAGACCCATCTCTTCGAAGCTGCCCTGGATGATTACCTCTGATGCATCTGCGCTAACAAGCTTTTCTAGAACCTTGTCCTCGAAGAATGCCTTCTTGTTTGGGTTCTTGTCGCGAGCGCCAACAAATGTTTCATCTCTTGAACGATCTCTCGAAACTCGGTCCTCACGGAACGGGTTGCGGTCGCGATCAAACTCGCGAGAGTTTGATCGGGGTGCAAATCCACGTGAATCACCTGAGCGCTCTGAGCGATCAGTTCTTGGTGCACGTGATTCCCAAGGACGGTCAGAGTTGGAACGTGCTGGGCGATCTGAGCGATCGTAGCTTCTGGCTCCTGATGATCTGTCTGAGTAGTTTCTGTCAGAAGATGGTCTGTCAGTGCGAGGCGCACGAGATTCCCAAGGACGATCAGAGTTTGATCTTGCTGGGCGATCCGATGGACGCTCTGAACGGTCGTAGCTTCTTGCACCGCGGTCAGATGAGTTTCGCTCTGCGTAAGGTCTGTCAGAAGATGGTCGATCTGTTCTTGGGCTACGGGATTCCCATGGACGGTCAGAGCGGGCAGCTGGCTTACGCTCGCCTCTTGAATCAGAACCGCGTGAGTCGTTATAAGAAGGTCTGTCTGACCAGCTCTTTTTTTCCTGGCGGTCGTAGGTTGGTCCTCCGGTGCGTGGCTTATCAGTCCACTCGCGCTTTGGTGCGTGGTCATCAGATCGGGGAGCATCGAAGAAGCTTCTG
>JBILXL010000106.1:0-3667 GCA_044378505.1 Rhodoluna sp.
CTTCTTGAGATTGCTCACAGCCTAGAAGAGCTCAAGACTATTTGTCGCTGTGGCAAAAAAGCCATGTTCAATGGCCGAAAGGTAAACGACGAATTTGTCTTTGACGGCGCACAAGTAGCCATAGATGGCGATCAAGTCACCTACGAATCGCTTTGTCCTTCTTGCTACTACCGCGAAAAGTCGGCGTCGAAGGCTTGAAACTCAAGTTCACCGGTGCGAGCTTTTACAACCCCACCACCAAGTCCTTTGATAAAGAACTTTTTGCCGAAGATGGCTTTGTCGCATCACCTGGACCTTTTGACAAGGAAATAGCCCTTGAACCAGGTTTTGTGTTTCCAGCCTTTCGTGACGGCCACGCTCATCCGGTGTTTGCGGGACGAGAGGCCTCAGGGCCGGTAGTTTCAAAAGCTACCTCGATAGCTGAAATTCAAGAAATTGTTTCTAGCTACCGAAAAAACAATCCAGACAAGACTTGGATTGAAGGCGGAGCCTACGACCGATCAATTGTTGAGAGTGGAATCTTCCTAGCCAGCTGGCTGGATGAGACGGTATCGGATGTTCCGGTGGTACTTCATGCCAGCGATCACCATACAATCTGGGTCAATAGCAAAGCCCTCGAACTAATTTCCTCGCCTCTTCCCCAACTAATTTCTGGATCAATCGACGTTGATTCAAACGGTGTCCCAACGGGGGTGCTCCGAGAACCACAAGCCATGGCGCTTGTTCTAGATAAAGCACCCGCAAGAACAATCGAGCAAGAGGTGGCTGTTTTAGCCTGGGCCGATCAGGTTCTAGCCAAACAGGGAATCGTTGAGGCCCAGGACGCTTGGATTACCCCTGGCATGACGGAAATCTATCTGGCTGCCATTTCCAAAGGTGCACTGCTTTTGGATTACAACTTGGCCTTCAAGATTGAGCCACACGAATGGGTCAAATCACTCGACTTTGCAAAAGCCGACCGCGACAAAGTTATTGCCCTTGGCAGCTCACAGCTAAGCGCCAAAACATGCAAATTTTTCACTGACGGAGTGTTTGGAAGTGGCACAGCGTCAGTAATTGAGCCTTACCTTGATGATCTCCACAATCACGGTGAACCACTTTGGGGCAAAAGTGAGCTCGAGGCTGCCTGCCTAGAAGCTGCCGAAGCTGGCTTCCAACTGCATATCCATGCCATTGGTGATGCCGGGGTTAGACAAGCTCTAGATGCTATTGAACACGTGCAACAGCGCTTAGGCATGCCGGTACTACCAAATGTCATTGCCCACGCCGAACTGGTTTCTGATTCCGACATTCCTCGATTCGCGAAGCTCAATGTGATTGCAAACATGCAGCCGCTTTGGGCTCAGGCCGATGGAATGCTGATGAGTTGTGTGCCAAGGCTTGGAATTGGCCGAATCGACCAGCTATATCGAATGCGATATTTAATTGACAGCGGTGCCGTGATTGCGTTTGGATCAGACTGGCCAGTATCAAGCTCAGATCCAATTCTTGGGATCGCCACCGCTGTCACAAGACAAACCGCTGATGCCAAACCAGAAGGTGGATGGACAATTGAGCAAGCCATTACTGTCGATGAGGCTTTCGCCAGCTACAGCTCAGCGGTGTCTTAACAGCTCACTGGGAAAAAGTCAGTGCCACTTAGTGTGGGTCAGCCATGCGACTTTATAGTGCTTGATAGAAACCCATTGGAAATTTCCTCGAGTGAGCTACGCGAACTAAAAGTTCTTGCCACTTTCAAGTCGGGTAAAGATCTAGCCAAGCACTAGCAAAGCAACGTTTACAAACGCAGCTGCGATAAGTAGATGGAAAATCACTCTAGGTGGTTTAGGCCTAAGTGCTAAAACGCTAGCTGTTATAACCAGCCCCAAAGTTAAACCAAAGCCCATCCAAGCAGCAACCAGATTCAAACTATTTGATTGGCTCACAACCAGAAGCGATGCTAAAGCAGCAGCTCCCGAAATTGCTAGAGCAGAAACTTTTTGGCCAAGTATGTGCGGCAAGGCACGCACTCCGGTTTCACGGTCATCCATTAGATCAGGCAAGGCATTCGCGAAGTGAGCCGCAACTCCCAATAAACCTGCTGCAAGCATGACCCACCACATTGGTAGTTGCGGGGTCGAAAGCGATAGTGTCACAAATACTGGGACTATCCCAAAACCAACCGCATATGGCAACGCGGATAGAGCGTTTGACTTTAGCCCTAGATTGTATGACCAGCCAACTACCAGCATTGCAACCATGGTCAGTAAAACTTCCCAACCAAGGCTTGTTGCTACAACCAGAGCAATAACCGCCGACACGAAAGAGGCATTTCGAACCAGCTTGGCGGATACTTCGAATCGCACGGTTGGCTTGTCGTTTCGACCAACAGTCTTGTCTCGCTCATAATCAAGCCAGTCATTGGACAAACCAACAGAGAACTGTTGAAAGAGTATGCCTAAGCCAACAAGAACCAATTTTTCAAGTGGCATGCCATACCCAATAGCCAACAAAACAGTAAAGCTGGTGACAGCAAATGATGGAATTGGGTGTGTGGACTTTAGTAGTCCTATGGCTCGGGAAAATACTTTAGAAATCATTGGCAGCTCAAGACGAGACTTGATCTCAGGCTTTTTGCCAATTGGTCTCCCGGTTCTTGGGGGCATTTGTGGGGAGTACGGGACTTGAACCCGTGACCGACGGATTATGAGTCCGCTGCTCTAACCAGCTGAGCTAACTCCCCTCTGGCCAATTCCAAGCCTACTGCTCCTCGCGTCGGAGCCTCTCGGCGGCTTTCTTAACGCCTTTTCGAACCCGGATCTCTATTCGTCTTGCTGCGAACACAACATCATTTCGCACTTCTTCGAATTTCTCGATTACGTCCTCACGAGCTTCCCCTGCTCTCTCACGAAGCTCTGCACCGGCTTCTTCGGCGCGGGCTCGAAGTTCAGCAGAACGCTTTCGGGCGAGCATGATCGATCTACTCAATCGCTTACTCAGCTGTCCAATTGGAAGGCTGTAGGTAGCGAGGTTGTCAGCTGACTCCTCAGGCTCTTCAACATCACCGCGGTAAAGGCCTTCAAAAATCTTGATGGTGGTTTCTATATCGTGCGACTGAATCAAGTGAAGTGAGTTCTCCGAAAGACGATCCAGCTCTTCTTGGCTGGCAGAAAGAACCTTTAGCAACCGGTCAGCAAATGCTGCGACGTCATCCGGTGGGAACAAGTAGCCATTGTCACCATCGTGCACCAGATGCGGAAGCGCCATAGCGTCAGCCGCCACTACCGGGCGCCCAGAGGCCATTGCCTCCATTGTGGCGATGGACTGCAGCTCAGCGATAGAAGGCATAGCAAACAGGGTTGCTCTCTCGTACGCCTTCGGCAGCTCCTGGTCTGTGATGTGGCCACGGAATTCAACGTTGTTATCAATGGAGAGATCTTTAGCTAGTTTCTCGAGGTACTCGCGCTCTCCCCCGTCGCCGACGATCTCAACTTTTACATTGAGATTCCTTGGCAGCAAGGCAACAGCCTTAAGGAGGTTATGAATGTGCTTTTCATAGTCCAGTCGGCCAAGAAATAGGATCCTTGGTTCCTTGTTGGAAGTTGGTGTGCGGTTTGCAAACTTCGATGCTTCAATTCCGCAGGAAATAGCCAACACACCGGTTAGTCCTGATGCTTCTTCCAAAAGG
>JBILXL010000107.1:0-3655 GCA_044378505.1 Rhodoluna sp.
CTTCCGCATCGCTTTGTCCAAGTAGGTAGTTCGCCGGTGGCCAAGCCATCCAGGTTCGCTCGTGAGCTTCCCACTCCGCTGGCATGGTTAGTTTCATCTTTGGCTAACCCCTGCAATGCCGCCTTGTTCGCTATCCCCTGAGTCAAGACGTTTGTTTTGAACAGGGGCGGTTAGTTTGTCGTAGGTGTCAGGTCTGCGGGTAGCAAGAAATGGAAACAGATCCAACCAGTCGCGTCTTTGGTCAAGATCTAGATCTGCGACCAAAACCTCATCGGCATCTCTTGATGCACGGGCCAACACTCTGCCAAACGGATCGCTAACGAAACTGCTTCCATAGAAGTTCAACGATCCTTCATTGCCGTAGCGGTTTGGAACAACCATGAAAGTGCCATTGGCAATTCCGTGACCTACAATGACCTGGCGCCAAAGCGGCTCAGTGTCAAAATCTGGGTGATCTGGCTCAGAACCAATTGCCGTTGGGTAAGCCAGAATTTCTGCTCCGCGTATCGAGTAGTTTCTTGCTACCTCCGGAAACCACTCATCCCAACAAGTTGGAAGACCAAAGCTTGCAGAAACCCCACCGAGCTCAAGAGTGTAAACCGGATACGGGTCATTCTCGGCAGGCCCTGGCTGGAAGTACTTGTCCTCGTAGTAGCCGGCAGTGACTGGAATGTGAAGCTTTGGAGTGCGCGCAATGATCTCACCTGCGGTGTTTACCAAAATGGCGGTGTTTAGTCCTCTTCCATCGGGAAGATCAGCTTGCTCGTATAAGGAGGCGTGGATAACCACTCCATATTCTTTTGCAGCTTTGGCTGCAAACAAATGAGTCTTGCCGCCCTGTAACCGCTCCGCAATCTTTGATGGGACACCCTCAGGCTTTGAATCGGCCGGGTACCTCGAAAGAGTTAACTCCTGCAAAAACACAATCTTGGCTCCGGCTGTTGCGGCCTTAGAAATTCCATCCAGTAGAACTCTTTCGTGCTCCGCTGCATCCTGGTGCCACTTGGTTTGTACTAGAGCAACTCGTAAAGCAGGTCTTGTCGACTCTTTGACTCTCGATAAAGAAGCTGGAGCCTCGGAAATGGTTAGTTTCATCTAGATGCTCCTTACTTCATGCTCTCAAGGATCTGGGTTAGTAGCTTCACACTTGTTAGGGGATTGACAATAGCAAAGCGGGTGTTGGGCTTGCCCTTGTGGCTTGAAGGAACTACAAACCCAATTTCATCTTTCAACAACTTGTCAGACCAAGCGTTGTACTGCTCAAGGTCCCACCCCTTGCGCTCAAAGACCACAACCGACAGCTCTGGGTCCCGAACTAGTTCAACGTGGTCCATGGACCTTATGACTTCTGCAATTTCGTGGGCAACATCAATGTTGTATTCAATTGCCTCGCGATACTTTGCCACTCCGTGAGTTGCAAGTGAGAACCAAAGCGGTAGTCCTCGAGTTCTCCTGGTTAGTCCAAATGAATAATCAGATGGATTCCAGAGTCCTGAGGTGAGAGTCTCTAGATACTCACCATGCTGAGTGTGAGTGGCTCGTGCGATTTCTGGATTCCGGTATACCAAGGCACAAGCATCGTATGGAGCAAAGAGCCACTTGTGTGGGTCAACAATAAATGAATCTGCAAGCTCCGAACCATCAAACAGGTGTCGGTATTTGGGGCTCAGGATTCCAGCCAAACCATAGGCGCCATCGATGTGGAACCAAAGACCTTTATCCTTTGCCAATTGACCAATTCCACGCAGGTCATCAACAATTCCAAAGTTTGTAGTACCGCCGGTTGCAACAATTGCAAAAACCGAATTTATCGGCTGGTTTGCTAATGCTTCGCTAACGGCTTTTGCACTCAGACGACCATCAGCGGACGGCTCTGCTAGAACAATTTCTACATCCATAACCTTGGCAGCAGCCTTCAAAGAAGAGTGCGCCTCTTTAGAGGCGACAAAAGAAAGTCTTCCTGGGATTTGAGCACCAGATGCTTTGAGTCTTTCCCGATGTGACTGCCTTGCGGTCACAAGAGCCGATAGGTTTCCAATAGTTCCGCCTTGAACGAAAGAGCCTCCGGAACCTTTTGGAAGGCCCACTTCTGATGCGAACCAGGTAAGGACCTGGTTCTCTGCAAAAATTGCTCCAGCTCCTTCAAGCCAGGAACCTCCGTAAAGAGAGCTTGCAGAAACCACTAGATCAAAGATGCTGGCTGCCTCAGTTGGCGCATTTGGAATGAAGGAAACGAATCCCGGGTGGTCAGTAGAAATAGTTGCCGGAGCCAAGACTTCCTCGAACAGCCGCAAAGCTTTATCGCCGCCCATGCCATCCTCAGACAGCGTAAGGCCGGCTGCAGCAAAAAGCTCCTGTTCTGACTTTGGATAATCCAACGGAATGGGGTCATAATCCATGCGAGTGCGAACATACTCAAAGATTTTTTCCCGAAGAGCTCTAGTTTCGTCGCTATTTTGATGCATGGCTAACGCCTCTTTTTTCGAGTAATTGACACAAGTAGTCCGCCAACAAAAATGGCCCCGAGAATCCAAGCTGCCCAAATTCGCTGATCGGCAATTTCTTGGCAAGAAATAAAGTTATCGGCGTCTGGAACAACGCAAGTGCCGGTGTCAAAAAAACTCAGCAACAAAGCCCCTAATCCTGCAAGGGCAACGGTTGCGAGCATAGCCGCTGAGTTGTTTTTCAATTTTCGCCTTCGAAAAGTTGGTTGCTACTGACTGGTTTATTGCTTTGCTTGCTGATTCTGTTTTTCAACTTCTTTGCGAACATCATCCATGTTTAGAGCCGAAACTGCGGTGATTATTTCATCGAGGGCCTCGGCAGGTAACGCGCCAGGGTTGTTATATAAAAGTAAACCGTCGCGAAAGACCATTAGGGTCGGAATCGAGCTGATGCCGGCCTCGTTAGCGAGTAGCTGCTCCGCCTCGGTATCTACCTTCCCGAAGGTAATCTCCGGATACTTTTCACTGGCAGCTTCGAAGATCGGCCCGAACATTCGGCAAGGTCCGCACCACTCAGCCCAGAAATCCACCAGCGTGATACCGGTTTTATCAATCTGAGCGCCAAAGCTTGAGTGTGTAAGTTCAACGCTAGCCATTTCCTGGTTCCTTATCTTTTTGCTTCACTCTCGAAGTTTGTGCCAGCACAATCCCCGCAATTACTAGCACTCCACCTAGCGCCTGTATGCCATCAATCATCTCATTGAGCCAAGCCCAGGCAAAAACAAATGCCATGACTGTTTCCCCAGTGGAGATAACCCCGACAGAGGTAGCGCTCAGGTGAGATAAAGCCAGGAAGGAAAACAGCATCGGAAGGAACGAGC
This sequence comes from Rhodoluna sp., assembly GCA_044378505.1. GTDB lineage: Bacteria > Actinomycetota > Actinomycetes > Actinomycetales > Microbacteriaceae > Rhodoluna. The sequence continues at coordinate 3,326 of JBILXL010000107.1, forward strand.
CAAACAACCCGATCCAGGCAAGTGTTGCCCAAAGCGGCACTTGAATTTGTTCCAGGTTCCCTGTTAGCGAAATTTGCTCAACCAGAATTGATGGCTGAAAGCTCCACCAGGGAGTGGCAATTAGCCAAAAGACGCCAGAGATGGTCATCGCGTAAAACAGGGTAGATAGGGTGTCGCGCTTTTTGAGCAGATGCTCACCCATAAGAAAGTAGAAGCTCAAAAAGAGGGATGCCATGACCGCGAACATCACACCAACTGGGTTTAGTCCGCCATCCCATATCCTTGAGACCACAACTAGGCCACCGAGCACCATGACAATTGCCAACCAGA
>JBILXL010000108.1:0-3642 GCA_044378505.1 Rhodoluna sp.
AGCGGTATCAACCGGCAGCTGTTCTACGGATTGATTGACATTGATTCCAAAGCCAATTACCACACAAGATAAATCTGTGGCCACTTCGGCCAGGATCCCGCTGACTTTCTTTTCAGCAATTAGTACATCGTTTGGCCATTTGATTTTTGGGGCTAGGCCAAAATCGGAAATTGCCCTCGTTATTGCGAGCGCGGTGAGTAGCGACAGCCAGCCAATGCCTGTGCTTTGGATAAATTGCGGCCGTAGCAAAATCGATGCCATTACCGAAGAGCCTGGGCTAGCTTCCCAACTGCGGTCCATTCGGCCTTTGCCTGCAGTCTGAAAATCGGTGGCTAAGACGAAAAACTCTGGCAATCCCTCTGCCTTAGCTAGCAGGTCTTTGTTGGTGGAGCCGGTTTGCTCCAGGTACTCAAAGCCAGCCGCAGCCTGCGCAGATAAGAGGTATTCCATGCCTCAAGCCTAGGCCAGGGCTTATTTGTAGGAATCCTCAGCAATTGGGCTCGATGCTGTGTCAGAACCTGCAATAGCATCGGGTAGGGCCTTGGATAAAGTTGGTCCTTTAGAGCGTTATGAGCAATTGGAGAGATCTTGACCGACAAGCCAAAAGCTGACCTATCTACTACTGCTGGCAAGATCGAAGACCTTCGCGACCGCTACTACCAGGCAGTTCACGCCAGTGGCGATGCAGCAATTGAGAAGCAGCACGCCAAGGGTAAGAAAACTGCCCGTGAGCGCATCGAGCTTCTACTAGATCCAGGCTCCTTTGTTGAAGTTGATGAGTTCGTTCGTCACCGTTCGACCGCCTTCGGCATGGAAGCTAACCGTCCTTACGGTGACTCCGTGGTCACAGGTTTTGGAACTATTCACGGTCGTCAAATTGCTCTGTTCTCACAAGACTTCACAATCTTCGGTGGCTCCCTTGGGGAAGCCGCCGGAAACAAAATCATCAAGATTATGGATTTGGCTATTTCCACAGGCGTTCCACTAGTTGGAATTTTGGACTCGGGCGGCGCCCGCATTCAAGAAGGTGTCATAGCTCTTGGAAAATACGGTGAAATCTTCAAGCGCAACACCATGGCCTCTGGAGTTATCCCGCAGATCTCAATCATCATGGGACCAGCTGCCGGAGGCGCTGTTTACTCCCCTGCCCTAACTGATTTTGTGATCATGGTGGATAAAACTTCGAACATGTTTGTCACCGGACCAGATGTGATCAAGACCGTAACCGGTGAAGACGTCGGCATGGAAGAACTCGGTGGAGCAAGAGCACACAACCAAACTTCCGGTGTTGCTCACTACCTAGCAAGCGATGAAGAAGATGCTCTGGACTATGCCAGAACTCTTTTGAGCTTCCTGCCGGAAAACAATCTTTCAGAAAGCGTGGTCTACGACTCAAGTTCAGAATTAGAAGTCACCGAGTCTGATCGCAAGCTAAACACTCTGGTTCCAGATTCTCCGAACCAGCCCTACGACATGCACACCGTGATCGAGCACATCGTTGACGATGGACACTTCTTAGAAGTTCAGCCACTATTTGCTCCGAACATCCTGATTGGTTTTGCACGCATCGACGGAAGAAGCGTTGGAATTGTTGCCAACCAGCCTTCGGCAATGGCTGGAACTTTGAACATCGATGCTGGCGAAAAGGCAGCTCGGTTCGTCAGGTTCTGTGACGCGTTTTCGATTCCAATTCTTACTTTGGTCGATGTTCCGGGCTACCTTCCTGGCACCGACCAGGAGTGGGCTGGGGTTATCCGCCGAGGAGCTAAGTTGCTCTATGCCTATGCCGAGGCCACCGTTCCACTGGTCACGGTCATTACCCGCAAGGCATATGGAGGCGCGTACATCGTTATGGGTTCCAAACAGCTTGGAGCCGATATCAACCTGGCTTGGCCAACAGCCGAGATTGCGGTTATGGGCGGTCAAGGAGCGGTGAACATTTTGTTCCGCGACAAGATAAAGGAAGCCGAAGCTGCCGGAAAGAACATTGCCGAAGTAAGAGCGCAGCTAGCGGCTGAGTACACCTATAACGTTGCCTCACCTTTCTTGGCAGCAGAGCGCGGAGAGCTCGATGGCATTATCGAGCCAGCACTTACTCGAGTTTCTGTTATCAAGGCACTTCGAGCACTTCGCACCAAGCGAGCTAGTATGCCTCCTAAAAAGCACGGAAACATTCCGCTCTAATGACTAGACCAGACGATTCCGAATTTGCTGAAGCCATCGAGGTGGTTTCAGGAGATCCAACACCCGAGGAGCTTGCAGCTGTGATCTCTGTTTTGCTCGAGGCAAGCAAACAACAGTCAACTACTAAGGCTTCGCAGCGATCCACCTGGGCAAAAAACGACAGCATCCTAAGAAGTGGCATAGTTGTAGGCAACGGTCAGTGGGGATCGCAGTACAAGCAAGGTTTGTAGCCCCTGATCAAAAGGGAGTCAAGGAATGCCTCGCAATTCACCAATTGACCAAATAGCTAACCGCTGGGTCGAAACAATTACAAAACTCACTCCAAGCTTTGCAACCGACGTTGGTTCACCTATCGGTGCTGACAAACTGGATGATCACTCCCCTGAAGCTCACGCAACTTACGCCGCCGAAGCAAAGAAGGTATTGACCGAACTTAAGGGCACCGAGCCCACCGATGAGACCGACCGAGTGACCCTCGATGCTATGACTGCTGATTTGTCGCTCACTCTCGAGATGCACGAGGCCCGTTTGTATCGAAGAGACCTAAATGTCATCGCTTCCCCAGCCCAAGGTATCCGCGATGTTTTTGACCTATCCCCCACGGCAACCGTGACTGACTGGGAGAACTTGGTTTCTCGAATGAATGCCGTTGGTGAATCTCTTGCTGGATACCAGCGATCACTTCAGGAAGGCATTGCCGCCAAGGACACTCCTGCCAAGCGCCAGGTTGTGGCGACCATAGATCAGGCACTCGAGATCGCCTCAAGCGATGGCTTCTTTGTGAAATTCGCTGAGTCTGCAGAAGCAGATTCAGGAGATCTGCCCGAATCGCTAAAGAAAGAACTTGCAAGTGCTGCGCAAAACGCGACCGCCGCATATGGCGAATTCGCAAAGTTTCTAAAAGAGCGGCTGCTTCCAAATGCCAGTCAGGTAGATGCAATCGGCCGCGAAAGCTATGAGCTATTTAGTCGCGGTTTCCTAGGTGCAAAAATTGACCTAGATGCCACATACCAGTGGGGTATTGAAGAACTTGCCCGAGTAGTTGCCGAACAAACTGAGGTTGCCAACCAAATCAAACCGGGTGCCAGTATCGAAGAGGCAGTGAAGTTCCTGGACGAAGACCCTTCCAGAAAACTCCATGGTACTGATGAGCTACAAAAGTGGATGCAAGGCAAATCCGATGAGGCTATCGCATCCTTGAGTGGCAGCCACTTCGAAATAGCCGAGAAGATGAAAACTCTCGAGTGCATGATTGCGCCAACGCAATCCGGTGGCATCTACTACACAGCCCCAACTGATGATTTTTCAAGACCAGGTCGGATGTGGTGGTCAGTTCCACCCGCTGTCACCGAGTTCAACACCTGGCGTGAGTTGACAACCGTTTATCACGAGGGAGTGCCTGGACACCACCTTCAAGTTGCCCAAGCAGTTTTCAATAAGGATGATCTGAATGACTGG
>JBILXL010000110.1:0-3625 GCA_044378505.1 Rhodoluna sp.
CTTAACAAGATCGCTTATGGCCTTTCTGGTTGATGCCTACGCTGAAGATGAGGCCCCAAACACCAAGGGCGGCGTAGATGTTAGAACAGTGCTTCGCCTTGACTATCGACTAGCTCCAGTCAAAGCTGCAGTTCTTCCACTTTCTCGAAACGAAGATCTGTCTCCAGTAGCTCGCAACCTGGCTCAGGATCTGCGTGGTTCTTGGAACATTGATTTTGATGACTCAGGAGCAATTGGACGCCGCTACCGCAGACAAGATGAGATTGGAACTCCGTTCTGCATCACTGTTGATTTTGAATCTCTTGAAGACCAAGCCGTCACAGTTCGTGAGCGCGACAGTATGGCGCAGTCGCGCGTTTCGCTAGACAAGCTCAAGGGCTATCTAGCCGAGAAGTTGGTCTAACTTTTCTCTCATGCAGGCAACACAGAAACCCGCACTAACTTATGGCAACATCGCCATTGATGTGCCTGTTGTGCTTGCACCAATGGCTGGAATTACCAACACTGCTTACCGCAGGCTTTGCCAAGAGTTTGGTGGCGGGTTATATGTTTCTGAAATGGTTACTTCCCGCGCGCTTGTTGAGCGCACTGAAGAATCCATGCGACTTATCGGTCACCACGAATCTGAGAAGGTGCGCTCGGTTCAGCTTTATGGAGTTGACCCAAAGACGATTGCTGACGCAGTTACCATGCTGGTTGCTGAAGATCGTGCCGATCACATCGATCTAAACTTCGGCTGCCCAGTTCCAAAAGTCACTCGCAAAGGTGGCGGAGCAGCGCTTCCTTGGAAGAAAGACCTTTTCGAAGCAATTGTTCAATCGGCTGTGAAGGCTGCAGGCAATGTTCCTGTGACTGTGAAGATGCGAAAGGGCATTGATTCCGATCATCTAACTTTTCTTGATGCCGGAAAAGCCGCTCGTGACGCCGGGGTTGTAGCCGTTGCTCTTCACGGAAGAACGGCTGCCGATTACTACTCAGGTCAAGCAGACTGGGATGCCATCGCCCAGCTTCGCTCGGCTCTGCCAGATGTTCAGGTACTTGGCAATGGCGACATCTGGAGTGCTCAGGACGCGGTAAACATGATGAAGCAAACCGGTGTTGATGGAGTAGTTGTTGGACGTGGCTGCCTTGGACGCCCATGGCTTTTTGCGGATCTAGAGAGGGCTTTTCGTTCATATATGGCTAACCCCAATGCCGAGATTGACTATTCGCAGATTCAGCCAAATTTGGGTGAAGTTGCTGACGCATTCAAGAAGCACGCAGTTTTGCTGGTGGAGTTTTTTGAAGACGAACTTCGTGCCTGCAGAGATATTCGAAAGCACGTGGCCTGGTACTTCAAGGGCTATCCGGTAGGTGGCGAGTTCAGGGCAGCACTAGCAAGCGTTGAGAATCTTGATCACATGGATCAGCTTCTTGGAACACTCGATCGCTCCATGCCTTACCCTGGCGAAGAAGCTGAGGGACCGCGCGGTCGCGCAGGCTCGGTCAAGAGCTGTGCTTTACCGGAGCACTGGTTGGACTCGAGAGAACTTGGCGAATCCGCCAAAGCAACCCTTCTCGAAGCCGAGCTAAATGTATCGGGGGGCTAAGTGAATACCCCCGGATACTCTTCAGCTGACACCGAGAGATTTGTTCCTGAGGATAGAACTAATTCAGCAAAGCGCGGTGAATTTGCCAGAGACCGCGCACGCGTGCTCCACTCATCAGCACTTCGTCGCCTGGGAGCAAAGACTCAAGTTCTTTCGCCAACCAATGGGGATTTTGCAAGAACAAGGCTTACTCACTCTCTAGAGGTAGCTCAAGTTGGTCGCGAAATGGCTCAAGCCATTGGAGTCGATCCAGATGTTGTCGACACCGCTTGCTTGGCGCATGATCTAGGGCACCCGCCATTTGGACACAACGGTGAAAAAGCACTTAGCGTCTGGGCAGAGGACTTTGGTGGATTCGAAGGTAACGCCCAAACACTCAGGTTGCTATCTCGAATCGAGCCAAAGGTTATTGACTCAAATGGTCAAACTCGTGGTCTGAATCTAACTAGAGCGAGCCTTGATGCCTCGTGCAAGTACCCTTGGGCTCGCTCCGAAGGCGTTGCTGAAGCCGGCGGTAATCAGTCTGTGAAGTTTGGTTACTACGAAGACGATGCAGAGGTGTTTGAGTTCTTGCGTAAAGGCTCTATCTCAAACAGAAAATGTATTGAAGCAGAGGTAATGGACTTTGCTGACGACGTTGCGTACTCAGTGCACGACTTTGAAGACGCTGTAGTTTCCGGCTACGTGGATCTTGCAGAGCTAGCATCAGCATCCAACCACAAAGATCTGTTTTCAAAGATTCAAAGCTGGGCAGCACCAGAACTGTCAATCGATGAAATCCAGGCTGCCTTTGGCAGGCTTAGCGAGAATCTTTACTGGCTGACAAGTTACTCATCTTCTATGGCCGACCAAGCAACCTTGAAAAACTTAACTAGCTACCTAATTGGCTCTTTCGTTGGTAGATCAACAACAAGCACCCTCGAATCAAATGCTTCAGCCCACCTGGTTCGCTATAACGGCTCTCTTGTCGTGCCGAGCGATGTCAGGGGCGAAATTGCAGTTCTCAAGGGAATAGTCTCGGTGTTTTTGATGACGGACGAAAAGCGTCAGCCCTACTACACCTGGCAACGCGAAGTTCTTACCGAGTTGGCTGACGCTCTGTTGGCTTCAAATGGAAAGCACTTGGATCACTATTGCCAGAGCGTCTGGGCTGAAGCTAAGACGGAGAGCCAGAAGTACCGAGTGGTAGTTGACCAGGTAGCTTCACTAACTGACGTTTCAGCTTTGAACCTGCACGCTGAACTCAAGGGTAAATAGGATTAGCTGATGGCGGGAAAGATTAGCCCTAGGGACATCGAGGAAGTAAAAGCTCGAGTAAACATCGCTGATGTTGTCGGCTCCTACGTTGCCCTAAAGCCTGCAAGCGCTGGAAGCCTCAAAGGTCTTTGCCCTTTTCACCAAGAAAAATCGCCATCGTTCAACGTGAGACCTCTGCAGGGCTTTTACCACTGCTTTGGCTGTGGAGCAGGTGGGGATGTCTATAAGTTTCTGCAGGAAATGGAATCGCTTAGTTTCTATGAAGCGGTTGAAAACTTAGCAGGCAAGGTCGGCTACACCCTGACCTATGAGGCTGGCGCTAAGGGTCCAGATCAAGGCCAGAAGTCAAGAATTTACGAGGCCAATGCGGCAGCGGCTAAGTATTTCCAAGATCAACTGATGACTGATCCCGCAATTCCAGGTCGAGACTTTTTGAAATCTCGCGGCTTTGACAAAGCAGCCGCAGAAATGTTTGGGGTTGGCTTTGCTCCAAAGGGTTGGAACAACCTGACGGATCACCTAAAGTCCATCGGCTTTACAGAAGAAGAGCTAATCACCGCATCTCTTTCGTCCAAGGGCGAGCGGGGGCTCTACGACAAGTTTCGCGGAAGACTGATCTGGCCGATCCGAGATACCTCCAATCAGGTGATTGGGTTTGGAGCTAGAAAACTCTTCGATGACGATCAGGGACCAAAGTACTTGAACACTTCTGAGACACCGGTTTATCACAAGTCAGCTGTGCTCTATGGAATCGATTTAGCCAAAAAGGAAATCTCTAA
>JBILXL010000080.1:0-4982 GCA_044378505.1 Rhodoluna sp.
CGCTTTTCTGGTAAAGGTAAGTCCAAGAATCTGCTCGGGACGCGCAAATCCATTGGCCACCAACCAAAGCACCCTAACCGCCAATAGTTCCGTCTTGCCACTTCCCGCACCGGCAACTACCAAAGCTGGTGAATCAAGCGGGGCATTTTCAATCGCGTCGATTTTTTCGGAAGCTAATTCAAAATCCTTGATTACCTTGAAAATCTCTGATGCTGAATATCTAGCCGACATAGCTCACCGCCGGGGTTAGGTGCAGCGAGCACGAGCCGTAAGAGCGCTCAGATTCACAGTGGCTGGAAAGTTGTGCCACAAAGACTGAGCGAGACATTCCTTCTGAGGAATCCAGTAACAACTTCTTGAACCTTGCAGATTCTTGATTGTCCATGGCTGGTTGATTGCGCTCCTGGAACTTAGCACCGCCAACAATTAGTAGCTTTGCTCCTGCGAGCTGCTCCGGGCTAATTGATTCAAGTTCCTGGAATCCACCCTCCAGTACCGCCATCTGATACAAAGCCAGTTGTGGGTTTACTAAAGTCTCCGCGGCGGTTGCAGCAAGCTTCCCCGTCTTTAGATCAACAATCACTACATTGCCATCGGCAAGCTGTTCTATGCGGTCAACTTGTCCCCTGACCTGAATGTTGCCAAGCTCGAAGTTGAAGTTCTGCTCCTTCGCTAAGACACTTCCGCCGGAAGATTCGAATTGCTTTAGGTAATCGGCAAGATTAGAAAGCATGCGCGCAGCTTGACGCTTACCTAACTGCTCTAACCAGTCCGCTTCGAATTCGAGAGAGTTCCAGCGGGAAACCTTTAGCTTTTCAAGCTCGGCAAGATCAGATGACTCGGAGACTTCTAGCACCTCGTGAATCAAGGAACCGAGCGAGGCTTGGAAAGAACCGGCAGATCCGCCGTGGGTTTCGATGAACCAGTGCAGTGGGCAGGTCAAAAAGTTATCCAGCTGCGATGGTCGAATCTGTAGTTTTTCTTTGTCTAGATTGGTCAACGGCTCAGTTGTTGAAACCCGAAGCAATCCATACCAACTTCTAGGCGATGCTCCCGGCACTCCAGCTGCTGCTAATCGCGCAAGGCCGAGAGCTGCTTGTTCTGAATTGGCGTCCTTGGTTGAGGCAAGTTCTCTACGAAGCTCGCCAACAATTGATCGAAGTGTGTAGGTCTTTGAGGATTTAGATTCGGTTGGCGGGTAGCTGCCGTGAACTAACGGAAGAAACTGGGAAAGCTGTTCTTCTTCCTTTTCAGTTGCGCTCATAATTAGTCGCTGGCCACAAGCTCCGACAGCTTTGTTTAGCATCCGAAGTTCTCCTGGAAGCTCCGAGCGCTTTAGCTCACGTGCCTGGGTTATCTCCCCTGCAACCAAGGCATCCAGCACATTTGCCCCGAGCAGTGACGAGCGAGGCTTCAGATTTGGCCAAACCCCTTCACTAAGACCTGGAATCACCACAGTGTCAAAGCGTTTGCCGATAAGTCCTGATGGAGTAAGAAGTAGCACCTGCTCACCGGAGCGATTATTCAGTGCCAGTGAATCTTCGGGAATTTCCCGCTCTAGCTGATCTTCAATGAATTCGATTGCGCTAGCAGTGGGGTTTCGCTCTGCAAATCTGGCTGCTGCAGCAAATAGCGAAAGAATGGAGTCCAGATTCTTTCCCGCCTGGATTGCTACCTCGGATACTCCGCGAGATAAGACAACCCAACGATTTAGCACTCCGGTTTCAGAAACCAAATTCCAAAGCACTGCCTCAGCTGTTGTTCCCTCAAGTGCAGCCAAGTCTTTAGTCGAATGCATCAGGCGAACAATCTTTTCCGCTTTTCGTGCCTCTGGGCTTCGAACCAAAGACAAAGTATTTGGATTATCAAAAGCTTCAACTAACAGCTGATCGGATGAACCCTCAAACTCCTCCGCCTGCTTTCGAAGCGTACGCTTGAGGCGCAAAATTCCAAGCTGATCCAAACCTCCAAGCTCAGAGGTAAGAATCTCAACTGCTTGATCAAGTCCTAGTGGGACATCGCTCAAACTAACCCGAGCAAGCCGAAGTAGCTGCCCTGAAGAATGATCGTCGCGAAGCGAGTTAGCAGAGCCAATAACCTGCACCGGAACTGACTCTGCGCTTAATGCAAGAGCGAGTTTTTCAAGCGCTGGACGACTTCTTGCAACAACAGCCATTTTTGACCAGGGCACTTCATCAAATAGGTGTCTTCGCCTAAGCTCTCCGGAAACAAAGGAAAGCTCCTCGCTTTCGGAGCGGAAAACTCGAACCTGCAGACCTTCCCCGGAAGTGTCAACATCAGAAGGAGGATTAAGTCCTTTTCTCTGACGCCCAGCGCGGGCAACATCAATGAAGGAGCTGATCTTGGCTAGCGCAGCAGAAATCTCGGGACGACGAATGGCGTGGGTGGGTTCTAAAAATATTGGCTCAACCTTTTGATTTACTCGCGCCGCAAACCGCTCAGCCAACTGCATCATTGCCTTGGGGTTTGCAACCCTAAAGCCAAGAGTTGCAACATCCGGGTCGCCAATCAAAGTGATTCCAGCTCCCAATCGCGTGAGCTGAAACAAAAATTCAGAAGCAGCCGGAGTTAGCTCCTGAGCATCGTCGACCAAAATTGCTTTCAGGTTTGCAATTTCTTCAGGAAAAGATTCTTCGGATTCAAGCTGGTTCGCTGCTGTTCGAAGCAAGGACGCCGAGTCGTAGCGAGCTCGATCGCTTTTGTTCAGTTTTTCTAGGTAGCGCTCAAAGCACTGTGCCGAAGCAATCCACTGGTTCAGGCCCTGGGCTTTTCCGAGCTCTGCTAGTTGATTCGGTGAAATACCGTGCTCCAAGCAAGCCGCGATTAGATCTCTAAGTTCAGTTCGAAATCCAGTCAGGGATCGAACGGTGGAATCGAGATTCTTGGGCCAGGAGCTTGAATCTATTTCTGCCAGCACTTCTTTGAGCAGTTGGTCTTGTTCGCTACCGCTAACTAGCACTGGTGCTTTTTTGCCTTCGCGTTTGGCTTTGGCAGCAAGGATCGAGAAGGCAAGGCTGGTTAGAGTTTTGGCAAGCGGGCCAGTGCTGGCGCCTTGATACTCCAGCGCTAATTGATCGCGAAGAGTGTTTGCCGATTCACGAGTTGCAGCGATAACTGCAAGGTCGTCAGGCGAGCAACCGGCTGCAACAAGTTGCAAGAAGCGAGCTACCAATGCTGTGGTCTTGCCAGATCCTGGAGAGCCAAAGACTGGGACAATTGCCGCGGCTGAAAGATCCCGGATTTTTTGCTGAAGGCTCGCCAGCTCAAGAGTGTTGACCGAATCAAAGCGTGTCTTGAGCACAAATTGCAGGTCGGTCATTTACCCAAGATACTAAAGCCCTCTGACAGCTGGTTCGAAGGCTTCTGAAATGGCCGTAATCTAGTAGCAGAAAGGTTGGTCATGGACATCAGAATCGGTATCAAGCACTCAGCTCGCGAGCTAAGTTTCGACACAGCGGAGTCAGCAGCGGCAGTTGAGAAAAAGGTTGCCGAGGCAATCGAGTCCAACTCAAAACTGATCAACCTAACCGACTCAAAAGGTAACGTCTTTTTGGTTCCAACCGAAGCACTTGCCTACCTAGAGATCGGCGCAGAGGAAGCAAGAAGGGTTGGGTTCATCGCCTAATGGAATTTCTATTTATTGTTTTTTACGCCGCAATCCTTGGCCTAGTTGCCCCATACGTTCAAATCGGATCTGATCGCTACGGTTCATTGGTGCCGCCAGCAATTGGTCTAGCAACCGGTTCGGTACTTTGGATTTTGCTGACCTGGCTTGGCTTTAGTTACACCAACGGCTGGATCTGGTCGATCGTGATGCTGGGTATGCCGGTAGCTATGTTCTTTGGAGCAAAGGCGCTAGATAACCAGCGCAAGAAGATAGACGAGCAAGCTCTAGCTGCTACGCGGTAAGTCCGACCGCATCCATTCGCAGCGAGTGAGCTGCGATCATTTCGGTCACCAGCGGCTCAATCTTTGAGTAAGACTCTAGATTTACCTTCCGCTCCTGATCAAGGGTCAACTTAGAAGCTTTATCAATTCCAGCAAGCTTGCGGTTATCAAACGCCGCTCTTACCTCTAGAAGAACATCTCCCATCAGACGTCTTCCCCAAAGCGCTAGGCGAGACTCGAGTTGTGGGTTTCCGGCCATGCCTTCAACTAAGACCCTCTTGGCGAACTTTTCGAAGGTCTTATCGGATAGAGCCTTCTCAACTGCTTCGCGCAATTCTTTGTTTAGGCCAGCTGCCAAGCGTCCATAGAAATCATCCAGCAATCCAGAAACCAGATAGATCTTGATTACCGACTCGTACCAGTCGATACCGGCAGTTCTGGAATGGAAAGTGTCAACGCGCTCTGTGAATGGATCCATCGAATCGGTCACATCAAAGCCCAGACCAACTAGCTTTTTGGAAATCGTGCGGTATTTTTCGAAACTCTTAGCAGCAGCTTCTGATAGCTCTGCTTTGTATTGAGTGGTTGGCGAATACTTGAGTTCATTAGTGAGAATCTCAAAGTTTGAAAGCAACAGATAAGCCAATTGACCTAGGTAAACCTTAGGTTCTGGAGTGTAGGGCTTGAGATTTACCTTGCCCTGGTTGCGACTTGTTCGCTCTTCTCGATCAGGTAAAACGAGCTTTCCAACCTTTTTGCGAAATGCCTTCAGCCACTCGAACATCCTTCAAGCATATAGGGCTTTAGCAGGGGGCAAGTAGAGTAGGAAGAGCATATATAGGAGCATTTTGACTTTCAAAGATCTAGGTATCGACAGCGATATAACCGAGGCCCTAGAGGCCCGAGGAATTACCAGCCCATTTCCAATCCAGGAACAGGCCATCCCGCTTGCTCTAACCGGACAAGACATCATCGGGCAGGCAAAAACCGGAACCGGAAAAACTCTCGGCTTTGGTCTCCCTCTTATACAGAGCTTGGGTAAAGATCCATCTCACGGTGCAAAAGCATTGGTT